>CAMWHJ010000013.1 GCA_947174015.1 uncultured Lachnospiraceae bacterium
AAAGTGGATATAACAGGCAAAGAACCATTGCCGTAGGCAATTTTGCATGGTTCTATACTCGTAACTATGAAGGTACTGAATAGTTACGATTAGTATAAATAATTGTAGTAGTATCAACATATTCTGGGAATTTTCAGAAAGCGAGGTATGAGGATGAAAACAAAAAAGTATTTTCGATTATTTACAGCATTTCTTTTTATAGCGGCAATGATTGGTGGTCTGTTTTCCGTTTCAGTGAAGGCGGATTATGATGATGTAAAGCCCACAAAGGTTTCGGTTTCCAGTGCAAAAAAGAGTGTAACAGTTGGAAATGAGTTTACGCTTCACGCTTTCACAACTCCTGTGGAGGCAGAGGATGATTATCTGGTATGGTCTATTGTCAGTGGCAAAGGCGTGATTCGTTTTGAAGACAATGATCGTACAGGTGATGATGCGGACTTTGTTGCATTGAAGAAGGGTACTGCCAAAGTTTGTGTCAAGATCAAAGGGACTTCAGAAAAAGCATATATCACCATCACAGTGAAGGCGGCGTCCAAGAAAGGAACCATTAAACGCATTGGTAAGGCTGTGCGTACGGTAGAAATTGGGGATGATTTTGATTTAGAGGTGAAAAAATCTTCTGGTGTTTCCAGCAGAAAATTAAAGTGGAGCATAAAGAACAGTAGATATGTGAAGTTTGCAAAGTGGGAGGATAAAAAGGGAACAGAGGCAGAGTTTATTGCAAAGAGAATCGGTACAACAAAAATTACCTGTAAGAATACTGCAACTGGCAAAAGCGTTACTTTTACAATTAAAGTGGTGCCAGATGATGACGACTATGATGACGATGACGATTAACATTATTACAGAGGTTCCATTGGTTTTATTACAGCGTCAGTGACCAACGAGAAACTTCGTGACAAATTGGCAGTAATGTAAAGGCAGCTTTTGTAAAAATACCGATAAGGAGACGATATGAAGATAACAGTCTTGATTGAAAATACTTCAGACAATGAACTGAAAAGCAGCAGATCACACATGTTTATACAGGGCACTGTACCGGACTTTTGGGACTCAAGAAATTACAGGAAAGGCTGGGAGATATGGTACATGCTGTCACAACAGGATTAAAGTTTGAAATATAGCATTTAAGATGGTATCATTTGTGAAAAAAGAAAACTCTCAACAAAGCGGTGTTTGTTGAGAGTTTTGTAGTTTATGACAATAGAAAGTTCGCAGAGCGTGCTTTCTATTGTTTATGAAAAAATCTGTGACTGAGTTCTTTAAAAGCGGCAAAAAACAGATTTTATCCTCTTTGTGCCAACAGCTCACGAATCTTATCCGTAGGATTGATAACCTTGCTGGTAGAAATATCATGATTCAAGGTATCAATAATGGAAGCCAGGAACTTGGTCATATCTGCCTCGGCATAGTAAGGTTTTTCAAAAATTTCCGGTGTCCGGTAGTTTAAATTGGTGGTAATCACCAAATCAATAAAGCCCTTTTTATAATATTCATCAAAGACCTCAAAGCCATTGGTGAATAATCCAAAGGTGGTACAGATAAATACCCTGTTTGCACCACGCTCCTTTAATCTCTTGGCAGTGTCCAGCATGCTTTCACCAGAAGAAATCATATCATCAATAATTATCACATCTTTGCCGTCCACAGAATCTCCTAAAAATTCATGAGCCACAATGGGGTTCTTGCCGTTTACAATGGTGGAGTAGTCCCGGCGTTTATAGAACATACCCATATCCACACCAAGTACATTGGAGAAATACACAGCTCTGTGCATAGCACCTTCATCCGGACTGATAATCATTAAATGTCTGTTGTCAATCTGCAAATCAGGTACTTTGCTTAACAAGGTCTTTAAAAACTGATATTGGGGTGTAAAGTTGTCAAAACCCTTGAGAGGAATGGCATTGTTTACACGAGGGTCATGGGCATCAAAGGTAATAATGTTAGAAACACCCATCTGAGCTAATTCGGTCAGAGCAAGGGAGCAGTCCAAGGATTCTCTCTTGGTACGTTTATGCTGACGGCTCTCATAAAGGAAAGGCATGATAACATTGATTCGGTGTGCCTTACCGGTGGCAGCGGAGATCAAACGTTTCATATCCTGATAAATATCATCTGGTGACATATGGTTGGTGTGACCGCAAACAGTGTAGGTCAGGCTGTAATTGCATACATCAGCCATTACAAACAGATCACAGCCACGAATGGATTCAAAGTAGTTTCCTTTTGCTTCACCGCTTCCAAAACGGGGACAGTCTGATTTTACAATAAAATTGTCAGATACATATCCATTGAATTCGATCACGTCTGTTTTGGAGAAAGGTGTTTCCTTACGGAAAGAAACTAAGTAGTCGTTGACCCCCTGTGCCAGCGGAAGACAGCTCTTGTGTACCGCCAGCTTTAATGGTGCAACGGGTGTTAAATTCTGAAGTTCTTGAAAGTTCGGCATATTTATCCTCCTGCACATATATATTCATTTGTTATAACTATTCAGTACTTTCATAGTTACAGGCAAAGAACCATGCAAAATCTATGTATAATTATATGATGTTGGGGTCAAAAGGCATTTTGCCCTTGGCATCATTACATTATATTTTATATCATTTTGCGTTTCTATCGTCAAGTATTTCTTGAAATACATGAACTGTTATTCCTCACCGCTGGAAAGTGCGAAAGTTAGTTGCAAGTCCTCAAAAAAGTGTGTATACTATAACTATCTGTGTGTAACATTAAGAAAAAGTCCGCAGGATATAAGGAGATAGAAATGAAACAAAAGGGACATTTGATCCAAAGCATTGAATCGGGAAGCATTGCAGAGGAACTGGGAATTGAGCCGGGAGATTACCTGCTTTCCATTAACGGAACAGAAATTGAAGATGTATTTGACTACCGTTTTCTGGTGGATGATGAATATATAGAAATGACAGTCCAGAAAGCAGACGGCGAGATCTGGGAGCTGGAAATTGAGAAGGACTATGATGAAGAGATAGGAATTGAATTTGAGAATGGTCTCATGGATGAGTATCGAAGCTGCCATAATAAGTGTATTTTCTGTTTTATCGATCAGATGCCCAAGGGAATGCGTGACACCTTGTATTTTAAGGATGATGATTCCAGATTATCCTTTTTGCAGGGAAATTATGTGACCTTAACCAATATGAGCCAGCATGATGTGGATAGAATCATCCGCTATCGTTTAGAGCCCATCAATATTTCATTTCAGACCATGAATCCGGAACTCCGCTGTAAGATGCTCCACAATCGTTTTGCAGGGGAAGCCTTGGAAAAGGCAAGAAAATTTAAAGATGCAGGAATTGCTATGAACGGACAGATTGTACTCTGCAAAGGTGTCAATGACGGGGAGGAACTGGAACACAGCCTGTCAGAATTGTATGGGTATCTTCCCTATCTGCAAAGCCTGTCTGTGGTGCCGGTGGGATTGTCAAAACACAGGGAAGGTTTATATCCCTTAGAACCCTTTGCCAAGGAAGATGCCAAGGAGGTGCTGTCCTGTATTCACAAGTGGCAGAACCGGGCTTTTGCAGAGTATGACACTCATTTTGTACATGCTGGAGATGAGTGGTATATTTTAGCGGAGGAGGAACTTCCCAAGGGAGACAATTATGACGGGTATCTTCAGTATGAAAATGGAGTGGGCATGGTGCGCAGCATGATTGATACCGTGGAGGAGGCACTTTCAGCACTTTCCGGAGATGACAGGCAGCGGGAACTGTCCATTGCCACTGGAAAGCTGATGGAGCCGTTTCTTCAGGAAATGTTACGTTCGCTGCATGAGAAATACCCTAATATTGTGGTACATGTATACGGAATCCGCAATGATTTCTTTGGGGAACGCATTACCGTGGCAGGATTGGTGACAGCACAGGATATGATTGCCCAGTTAAAATCCATGCCCAAGGGAGACAGACTGTTGATTCCAGACAGTATGCTGCGAAGCGGAGAAAGCGTTTTTTTAGATGATATTACGGTGGAAGAAGTGGAAAAAGCTTTACAAGTAAAGTTAGATATTGTAAAATCAAGCGGACAAGATTTCGTGGAAAAGATAATTCAATAGAAATCCATTTGAAAAATATAAGGAGAAAAAAGATGAGCAAACCAATTGTTGCAATCGTAGGAAGACCCAATGTGGGGAAATCCACCTTGTTTAATGCCTTGGCGGGGGAACGCATTGCCATTGTGCAGGACAAGCCAGGAGTGACAAGGGATCGTATCTATGCAGAGGTAAACTGGCTGAATATGGAATTTACCCTGATTGATACCGGTGGTATTGAGCCGGACAGTCAAGATATTATTTTATCCCAAATGAGAGAACAGGCAGAAATTGCCATTGCCACTGCGGATGTGATTGTCTTTATGACAGATGTGCGTCAAGGACTGGTGGATTCGGATGCCAAGGTGGCAGATATGCTGCGTCGTTCCAAAAAGCCGGTACTTTTAGTGGTAAATAAGGTGGACAGTTTTGAGAAATTTATGCCGGATGTGTATGAGTTTTACAATTTAGGCATCGGTGACCCCATTCCCATTTCTGCGGCATCTAAGCTGGGCTTGGGAGAAATGTTGGATGAGATTACCAATCATTTTAATAAGGAAGAATGTGAAGAGCAGGAGGATGAGAGACCCCGTATTGCCATTGTGGGAAAGCCCAATGTGGGAAAATCTTCCATTATCAACCGTCTGGTGGGAGAGGACAGAGTGATCGTGTCGGATATTGCAGGAACCACCAGAGATGCCATTGACACCATGGTAAAGCATGATGGCAGGGAGTATGTGCTGATTGACACTGCCGGTCTTCGAAGAAAGAATAAAATAAAGGAAGAATTGGAAAAATACATGATCGTTCGCACGGTCAGTGCAGTGGAACGGGCAGATGTGGTGGTTGTGGTAATTGATGCAGGGGAAGGTGTTACGGAACAGGATGCAAAGATTGCCGGAATTGCCCATGAGCGGGGCAAGGGTGTTATCATTGCAGTCAATAAATGGGATGTGTTGGAAAAGGACGACAAGACCATGAATAGGTTTACCGCAAGAGTACGGGATACCTTAGCCTTTATGCCATATGCAGAGATGATGTTTATCTCGGCTAAGACCGGACAGAGATTGGTGAAATTATATGATACCATTGATATGGTAATTGAAAATCATGCACTGAGAGTGGCAACAGGTGTGTTAAATGAAATTATGTCTGAGGCAGTGGCAATGCAGCAGCCACCGTCAGATAAGGGAAAGCGATTAAAACTCTATTATATTACACAAGTGGCAGTGAAACCGCCCACTTTTGTGATCTTTGTGAATGATAAGGAATTAATGCATTTTTCTTACACAAGATATATTGAAAATCGCATACGGGATGCCTTTGGATTTAAGGGCACACCATTAAAATTCATTATTCGGGAAAGAAAGGAAAAATAGCATGGAACGATTGATTTGTGTTGCCATTGGTTATTGTTTTGGGTTATTGCAGACAGGATATTTGTACGGAAGAGCCCATGGAATTGATATTCGGGATCATGGCAGCGGTAATGCAGGAACCACCAATGCACTGCGCACTCTTGGAAAAAAGGCCGGTTTAATTACTTTTTTAGGAGACAGCCTTAAATGTGTGTTTGCCGTGTTGCTGATCTGGGCAATTTTCCACAATACCAGAGAGGATATTATGCCTCTGTTAAAGCTGTATACAGGTGCGGGAGTTATCCTGGGACATAATTATCCCTTTTATCTGAAATTTAGAGGAGGAAAAGGAATCGCTGCCACTGCCGGCATGCTGCTTTCTTTTGACTGGTGGATAGTGGGCTTTGGTTTCGTGACTTTTCTTGCGGCTTTTCTTTGCACCAGCTATGTGTCCCTGGGATCTCTGCTGGTGTATGCAGGCTTTCTGGTTGAACTGGTGATTTTGGGGCAAATGGGTCATTTTGCAGTGGAACAGCCAATTCTGTACGAAATGTACATAATTGCAGCATTGCTTACCATTCAGGCATTTTATAAACATAGAGAAAATATTGCCAGACTTATCAAGGGCACGGAGAATAAAACAGAACTTTTTAAAAAGAAATAGGGGTGTAGCACATGAAAAAAATAGGAATTTTGGGAGCAGGAAGCTGGGGAACAGCCCTCTCTCTGCTGCTTTGCAATAATGGTCATCAGGTGACGGTATGGTCTGCCATTGAGGATGAAATCAAGATGTTAAAGGAGTGCCATGAGCATAAGGACAAGCTGCCGGGCATTCCGTTGCCGGAGAATATCGGCTTTACCACAGACTTGAAGGAGGCAATTCAGGATAAGGATTTACTGGTATTGGCGGTGCCGTCGCCCTTTACCAGAAGTACCTCCAAATCCATGAAGGAATATGTACAGCAGGGACAGATCATTGTAAATGTGGCGAAGGGTGTAGAAGAAAACACCATGATGACTTTAACAGAGATTATCAAGGAAGAAATCCCACAGGCAGTGGTAACGGTACTGTCCGGTCCCAGTCATGCTGAGGAAGTAGGACGTGGTCTTCCTACCACCTGTGTGGTGGGGGCAGAGGATGAGCAGACTGCCAAAGAAATACAGGAAATTTTTATGAATTCTGTTTTTCGTGTGTACACCAGTGATGATGTGCTGGGGATTGAGTTGGGGGGTGCTTTAAAGAATGTGATTGCTTTGGCTGCCGGTGTGGCAGACGGCTTAGGTTACGGAGATAACATTAAGGCGGCTTTGATTACCAGAGGAATCAGTGAAATTTCGCGTCTGGGTGTTGTCATGGGCGGCAGAAAAGAAACCTTTGGCGGTCTGACCGGAATTGGTGATTTGATTGTTACTTGTGCCAGTATGCACAGCAGAAACCGAAGAGCGGGAATTTTGATTGGCAAGGGATATACCATGGAAGAGGCCATGGCTGAGGTTAAGATGGTGGTAGAGGGTGTGTACTCTGCCAAGGCAGCCTTGCAGTTAGCACAGAAGTATCAGGTGGAAATGCCCATTATTGAGCAGGTTTGTGCCGTGCTGTTTGAAGGAGTACCAGCGGTGGAAGCGGTGGACGTGCTGATGAATCGGGAAGGAAAAAGTGAACTGGAAAAGGAGAAATAGAATGGAAAACAAGACAGGATTTAACGGTTCGGAGAGCTATGTGGCATCCCCAGAGCTGATGGCAAGTGTAAATGTGGCAATGGCATTGGAAAAGCCTTTACTAATTAAGGGGGAGCCGGGGACAGGTAAGACCATGCTGGCACAGGCTATTGCACAGTCTCTGGGAAAGGAACTTTTGATCTGGAACATTAAGTCAACCACAAAGGCACAGGAGGGACTTTATGTGTACGATACGATTCAGAGATTGTATGACAGCCAGTTTGGTGAGGCTGGGGTGGATGACATCGGACACTATATTAAGCTTGGAAAATTAGGTGAGGCTTTTCAGGCAGAGGATGTGCCGGTATTACTGATTGACGAAATTGACAAGGCGGATTTGGAATTTCCCAATGACCTTTTGTGGGAGCTGGACCAGATGGAATTTTACATTCATGAAACAAAGGAAACCATAAAGGCACACAAACGTCCCATTGTGATTATCACTTCCAATGCAGAAAAGGAGCTGCCGGACGCTTTTCTGCGCCGCTGCATTTTTCATTATATTGAGTTTCCCGATAAAGAATTGATGGAGGAAATTGTAAAGGTGCATTTTCCGGATTTAAAGGACAATCTTTTAAAGGAATGTATGGAACAGTTTTATTGGATTCGCTCCCTGAAGGATATCCGCAAAAAGCCCAGTACCTCAGAGCTGGTGGACTGGATTCAGGCACTTTTGCTGGGAGGAATCAGCCCGGAGGAAGTGAAGGAAAAGATGCCCTATGTGGGTGTATTGTTAAAGAAGGATGAAGACTTAGCGGTATTTAAGAAGAGGAGATTAGATGTTTAGTCCATTTTTTTATATCTTAAAGGCAAAGGGATTAGAAGTTTCTACCACCGAATGGCTGACCTTGATGAATGCTTTGGATCAGGGATTATGTGGTGCCAGTCTGCTGCAATTTTATTATGTGGCAAGAATGATTCTGGTAAAATCTGAGGCGGACTATGATCGATTTGATGTGGCATTTGAGGAATATTTCAAAGACTTTAAGTATTATGCAGAGATTCCCGATGCCATACGAAAGTTCTTAGATAAGCCGGAGGTGGAGATAGATCATACCAATGATGAATTATTTAAACCCAGAAACGAGGAGTTATCCAAGGAAGAAATTGAAGGTATGTTCGAAGAGAGAAAGACAGAGCAGAAGACAGAACATAATGGAGGAAATTATTGGATTGGCACTGCCGGTACGTCCACTTTTGGTCATAATGGAAAGCAGCCGGGGGGAATTCGCATCGGAGGTCAGTCGGCACTAAAGTCTGCATTTCAGGTGGTGGGTGACAGACGATTTGCGGATTTCCGCAGAGATAAGGCATTGAATATCCGTCAGTTCCAAGTGGCATTTCGGCGTTTGCGCCAGTTTTCTTCCAGAATTGATGCACCAAAGTCGGAGCTGGACTTGGATGGAACCATTGATTCCACCTGTAATAATGGCGGTTATCTAAAATTGGAATTTGAAAAACCCAGAAAGAATACGGTGAAGCTGCTGCTTCTATTTGATTCCGGCGGTACTATGATGCCTTTTTCTACGCTATGCAACAATTTATTTCAAGCGGTTCATAAGGCAAATCATTTTAAAGATGTTAAGACTTATTATTTTCACAACTGTATTTATGCCCACGTGTATCACACACCGGAATGTGATTATGGTGACTGGGTGGAAAGTGAATGGCTCTTTAAGAATTTAGATGCGGATTATAAGGTGATTATTGTGGGGGATGCTCAGATGGCACCAGAGGAATTGTTCCATAACACTGGAAACTATCGGGGACCCAATAATGGATTAAGTGGTTATGAGTGGCTCACTTGGTATACCAAGAAGTTTAAAAAGGTGGTCTGGATGAATCCCAGATACCATGCCAATGTGGCAAAGCTTGACTGGCTGGAGGCAGAGCAGTCCATTGCAGGGCTGATTAAGATGTATCCGTTATCGGTGGATGGGTTGAAATATGCCATTGAGGAGTTGATGAGTACGAAACGGTAGTTGGTACGGTGTTGAAAAAAATTAAAATATTAATACATGTTTTCGAGGTATGTAAATAATGCAGGTATGAAAACTGGTGAAAAGAAAGAATGAATTATCTTTTTGCCAGTTTCTTTTTAGCATGAGGGAGATATAAAAGTGGGTGAGAAATGTGAAGAATGCATCATGGGAGTTTTTTGCAACATCATGGGACATTCTTGAAATAGCCCTATTGATTTAAGAAAATGGTACGATAAACATTATATAGGAAGTAATAAATGCAATGGATGGCGTTTGAAAGAGAATTCTTTATGCTGTCCTTTTTTTTGTCTTTTATTCGAAAAATAAGGGGACTTATAGAAACAGGAGGATGGATTTTATGATAGTTGCAGTGTGTGATAATGACAGCCAGGCCAGGGAAAAACTCATAGGACTTATTCAGAAATATTGTGAAAGGCACAGATATGAAATCCATATTGACGGATATGATTCCGGCAGCGGGTTATGTGAACATAGGGACAGACTTTTGGAATACCAGATGATTTTTCTGGATGCCCATTGGAAGGGAACGGGCGGATTGAAAATTGCTAAGGCATTAAAAAAATTAGTACCGGATACAGACATTGTTTTGGTGGCGGATTCTATGGATTATGCCATTGACGGTTATAAGGTGGGAGCTGCCCGATTTTTATTGAAAGATACCATGGAGGAGACCATTGAAGAATGTCTGGATGCTTTGACGGCAAAGGGGAATCCATCTCATCAGTTGGTGGAATTTTCCTTTGTGGAAGGAGTGGTGCGTTTTCCTGTGCAGGATTTGATTTATGTGGAAAACAGCAAACACCGCCAGATTTTCTATACCAATTCTGAAAGTTATTCCATGTATCGAAAGCTGGATGAAATTGAAGAGGAGCTGAAGGCGTATGGTTTTGTGCGGGCACATCAGAGCTTTTTGATTAATATGCGCTATATTCAGAAAATCAGCAGCTATGTATTGACCCTGCTGGATGGAAAACAGTTTTCGGTACCGAAAGCCAGATATGCAAAGGTGAAGAAGGAATATTTAGATTATAAGGGGTTCCAATAGTCTTATAGTTATATTCTTGGCAGGGAGGTGTGTTTACTGCAAAGTACCGTCTTTTTTTGCAGTATTATGGTTGTATATTGCAAGAGTTCTTTTGAAAAAAGGAGCAAATGACGATGATAAATAAGTAGCGATGTATAAACTGCATCCAAAAAAATTCGAAAAGAGGTAAAATGTATGAGAATCACAACACAAATGCTGAATGACACAGCAAAAAGAGCTGGGCTGCCCATTCATAACACGTCTTTATTAAATTATATCAATCAGGGAGAGTCCGGCAACAGTCTGCTTTCATCTTTGAATAAAAAGAATAGGACAAGCAGTCTGCAAAATGCAGCTTATGAAAAACTGAAAAGGAATGGACAAGCTTTAGAAAAAAGTGCCAAGACCCTTGCCAGCGAGTCAGATAGTTCTGTTTTTGCAAAGGCGAAAGAAAATGGGGAAAAGGGAGAGCTTTATAAGCAGGCATCACAGTTGATAAGCAATTACAATGCCACAGTAAAGGCTTTGGCATCCACAGCCTCACCCCTGAACAATTATTACAAGAAAATGTTACAAGCGGCCAGTTCTGACAATAAGGAATTGTTAGAAAAAGCAGGGATTTCCATTGGGAAAGAGGGTATGCTTACCATAAATTCCAAGAAATTTCAGGAGGCAGACATGGATACCCTGGAAAAAGCATTGGGCAACAGTTCAGATTTTTCCCAAAAGGTGGCATTTATCGGTGGCAGAATTGCAGATAATGCAAAGGCGGGAATCGATAGTGTGAACAGTCAATACAGTATAAACGGGGCTGCCTATTCTAATTATTCGTCCAATCAGTATAATTGGTGGGGATAGGCGAAATTGCTGGAAAAGGTGTGATTATTTTGTACGGAATAATTACACTTTTTTTACCTTTTTCTTCACAAAGTATACACATTTTTCCAGTAAAGTTATAGATGTAAAAAGCAAACAATAATGGAAAATGAAAGGGTGAATCTTTATGAAGAAAAAACATATTGCTATTATCATGGGAATTATCTTGACGGCAGCAACATTAAGTGGCTGCCGTCTAACAAAAAATATAGAGAACAATGACAGTCAAACCACAGAGCAGCCAGTGGGTAAACCCTCAGATACACAACAGGACAGTGAAAAAGTCAGCGAGGAAAACACAGAGAGCCTTCTTGGAGAAGTGACAGCAGTATCAGAAAACAGTATCACCATTGCACTGGGTACCAGAAAGCAGATGGAACGTCCGGAAGATAATCAGAATATGCAGGATGATAAACCGGAGGAAAATACAAAACCGGAAGATAATATAAAGCCGCAGGAAGATATCGGGAAAAAAAGGGCAACAGCTAATGGGGAACACCCATCTATGTTGGAATTGACAGGGGAAGAACAGACCATAACCGTAACGGAGAATACCGTGATTACCAAAGTGGCACAAAGAGGCGGTATGGGTGCTGTTGAAGGAGGGTCAGGCGATTTGGAACCTTCAAGAGAACAGCAGGCAGAGACAATCACTCTTTCCCAGATTACAGAAGGCGATACAGTAACCATTACTTTGGATCAGGAAGGAAATGCTGTCGCAATTATGGTTGAGTCTATGGGAATGGCAGGTGCTTCCGGCAGCGAACAGAACGTAACTGACTATCAGTCAGTACAGCAATATACAGAGAATACAACCATAGAGAGTGAGGAAATAAACTCACAGGGAACAAATGAGAATGCAGTGCTGGTATCCCATGAAACGGAGGTATCCCTGAAAAATGTTACCGTAAACAGGACTTCCGCAGACAGCACTGGAGGAGACAATGCCAGCTTTTATGGTGTGGGAGCTGCAATTTTAGGCACCAAGGGAACTACCTATATTTCCGGCAGTACCATTGCCACAGATGCAGCCGGAGGTGCGGGGGTATTTGCCTATGGAGACGGTAAGATATATGTGTCCGACAGTATCATTGCCACGCAACAGGATACGTCAGGGGGTATTCATGTAGCAGGGGGCGGGAGTTTATATGCATGGAATCTGGATGTAACCACGAATGGAGAATCCTCAGCGGCGATCCGCAGTGACAGAGGAGGTGGTACTATGGTGGCGGAGGGCGGCAGTTATACTTCCAATGGTGTGGGTTCTCCTGCAGTGTACTGCACTGCGGATATTGCAGTGAAGGACAGTACGCTGACTGCCAATGGCTCAGAAGCAGTATGTATTGAGGGATTGAATTCTTTAAGAATGTATGATTGTGATATTACTGGTAATATGAGTGATGATGCACAGAATGACTGTACATGGACTTTGATTGTATATCAGAGTATGTCTGGAGATTCGCAAGTGGGGAATAGCACACTGCAAATTGATGGGGGCAGCATCCGTGCAGAAAACGGAGGGCTGATTTATACCACAAATACAGAATGTACCATTACCATGAAGGATGTAGATATTACTTACAATGATGACAGTGAGTTTTTCTTACAGTGTACCGGAAATCATAACAAAAGAGGGTGGGGCAGTGAAGGAAGTAATGGTTCTGACTGTTCCTTCACTGCCATTACACAGGATATGGAAGGAGATGTCATCTGGGATTCCATCAGCAAGCTGGATTTTTATATTACTTCGGGAAGTCATTTGAATGGGGCATTTGTGCAGGAGGAAAGTTATAGTGGAGATGAGGGAGAGGGTTACTGCAATGTTGTGATTGAACAGGGCTCTGTTTGGACAGTGACGAAAGACAGCAGGCTTAGCAGTTTATCTGTGGAAGGTGATATTGTGGATGCCACAGGTAAGACGGTATCTGTTGTGGGCAGTGATGGAACTGTTTATGTGGAAGGAGAGAGTCAATATACCATTACAGTGGATCGGTACAGTCAAAAGGCAGACCTTTCCGGTGCAACAACAATAGATGATTATGCAGAGTATGTTCAAGAAAAGCCGTTGCAAATAGCCTAGAGCTACAAAGCATGACTAGCATGAAAAGTCAGAAGATAGCAGGTTCTTCTGACTTTTTGTGCGTTTTGAAATTCTGTCAATCACAAATTTACATCAAAGTTTTATCAAACTTATCTCAAAATATACTCTTAAAATCATCATAAACCAACATAAACCAGGAGGATATGACATGAGAAAATGTGTAAAATGTGGATTGCCGGAAAATTATGCAGACATTCGGTTTGATAAAGAGGGAATTTGCAATTACTGTAATTTTTATGATCAGCATCGGGCTGTGATTCAGGATGAGGATTTTTTGAAAGAAAAGTTTCGGGAGAAGATAGCGTATGCCAAGAAAAAGGCAAGGGAGAATCAGTCCAAATATGACTGTCTGGTTGGGTTCAGTGGAGGCAAGGACAGCACTTATATTATTTATCAGCTCAAGCACAAATATCATATGCGTGTACTGGCATTTACCTTTGACAATGGGTTTATGACAGATTATGGAAAAGCAAATATTAAGAATGCTCTGGAAAAAATAAATGTGGATCACATTATGTTTTCTGTCAATGAAAAAAGATTAAGACAGCAGTACAGTGCCTGTTTTAAAATGATGAAGAATTTTTGTGCTGTGTGCTTTCACAATATGCATTATTACAGTTATCTTCTGGCACATCAGAATGGAATTCCTATGATTGTCAATGGCAGAACCATGGGGCAAATATTGCAGACGGCAGATGAAACCTACCGACTGGAACCCTTTGAAACCAGTGATAATCTGTTGGATTTTGAGCACCAAATGTTTCTGGGGTTGGAGCAGAAAGCACGGAAAATACCGGAGATGGATTATCTGGAGGAAATAAGAGGGATTGAGGCGGTTTCTTACTTTGCTTATCACAAAATCAGTGAGGAAGAGACAAGAAAATTTTTGGAGGAAAAGATAGGTTGGCAGAGACCAAAGGGAATCAGTGGTCATGCAGATTGCTTTGCCCATGCCATGGCAGAATATATGTGTATGCAAAAGCATGGCTATCCGGTGCGTACAGGGGAACTGGCAGTCCTGGTTCGAAGAGGTGAAATCACTAAGGAAGAGGCAGAGGCGGAATTGCTGAGAGACAGTGAGAATTTTCAAGAACTTCCACAGGAGGTAAAGGACCGGTTCTATCATCGAATTCAGTTGAAAAAGTAAGAAAAAGCATTTTTTCATTTTACTCATATTGCATTGTATAGTATAATACATATTGCTGTATAGAATATATAGTATCATATTTCCATCACATTTGATTTATATATTTATTTTGGTTTATAGTATAAAAATGAGAGAAACTATAATAGATAAAGTCAAAGGAGAGATATATGTTTCGTTCGATTGTGGAAGCAGTGGCATATCATGCTCAGAATCAGCCGGACAGGCTGTGTGCTGCAGATGATATATATGCACTGACATTTCAGGATATTTGGAATAGGATTCTTGAATTAAGGGGAAGGATGCAGAAACTGGGATTTTGTGCAGGAGATAAGCTGGCAGTGGAGTGCACCCAGGATACCAATTATCTGGTATGTGCACTGGCATGTGAGCTTTCTTGTGTTGTTTTTGTTCCCTTAGAGAAACATGCTTCTAATGAGAGAGTACAAGATATCATAGAAACTATGGAACCAAAGTGTTTGGTGTGTGAAAACCAGTACCAAACAGAGACTTTAAACATTCCGGCAGGAGAATTTTACGGTTGGGAAAAGGATGTGAAAGGGAAAGCAGATATTGCTTTTGAGGAGTTTCCCCCACAGGAACAGGTGGCGGAGATCCTCTATTCTACCGGAACCACAGGGAAAGCCAAGGGAATTGTCATTACCAATGAAAATAATGTGGCAGTGGCAGAGAATATTATCCATGGAACTCAAATGAAGGAAAACAGTGTGGAACTGGTTCCCATGCCATTGAGCCATTCCCATGCTTTAAGAACCTGCTATGCCAATATGGTAAATGGCAGCAGTGTGGTGCTGGTGGATGGTGTGATGAAAGTAAAGAAGATTTTTCAGTTTATGGAGCAATATGATATTACGGCTTTTGACTTGTCTCCCAGTGCCGCCAATGTGTTGATTAAATTGGCAAAAAAGCGGCTGCAGCAGTACAACGAGAAAATTGATTTTATTGAAATAGGTTCCGCAGTATTAGAGGAGGACTTGAAACAGCAGCTCTGTCTTATCTTTCCCCAGAGCCGTCTCTATAATTTTTATGGTTCTACTGAAGCGGGCAGAAGCTGTATTCTTGACTTTAACAAGGAGCAGGATAAGCCGGGCTGTATTGGAAAGCCTACAAAGAATGCCGTCTTTATTGTCACGGATTCGAATCATAAGGAAATTGCATCCAATCGGGAAAATCCGGGTCTGCTTGCCATTGGGGGCAGAATGAATATGAAAAAATACTATCAGGAACCAAAACTGACGGCAGAGACCATGATAGATGGATTTATCTATACCAGTGATTTGGGATATATCGATGAAGAAGGCTATGTGTATGTACTTGGCAGAATGGATGATGTGATTAATTATAACGGTATTAAAATACCACCAGAGGAAATAGAGAGCTGTGCACGCAGATTTGATGGAGTAACGGACTGTGCCTGTGTTCCTCAAAAGGATACCATCAGCGGGCAGATTCCGAAACTGTTTGTTTCCGTAAGCAGCAAAGAGGGCTTTGACAGCACAGAACTGCTGAAATTCTTATCGAAATACATAGATGCAAATAAGATGCCTAGAAAAGTGGAAGTACTTCCGGAGATTCCAAGAACTTCCAATGGAAAACTATTGAGAAGAAAGTTAAGAGAGGACATTTAAAATGAAAAAGAAGATAATTACCGTAATTTTAGCAGCGGCTATGGTGGGAACCTGCCTTATGGGATGTGGAAATGGTTCAAAAACAGAACATGATGAGGCAGCAGTAACTTTAGACATTGCTTATCAATATGGGCTTGCCTATGCACCGTTGATGATTGCACAAGAGCAGGGGATGATTGAAGATGCATATGAGGAATTAACAGGAGATGAAGTGGTGGTAAACTGGAACCAAATGAGTTCCGGTGCAGATATTAATACAGGAATTGCGGGTGGAAGTATTCAGGTAGGATTTATGGGAATTGCCCCAGCGATTACCGGAGTCAGCAATAATGTGGGATATAAGATTTTTACTAATCTTTCCGGTCAGGAACATGGATTGATGACCAATGATACAAGCATCACCAGTCTTGCGGATTTGGTGGGCAGTGACAAGCAGATTGCTTTGGTGAATATTGGTTCCATACAGCATATTACTTTGGCAAGGGCTTTGGTAAATGCAAATTTGGATGCCCATGCATTGGATGCCAATCTTGTGGCAATGAAGCATCCGGATGGTAAGACAGCTTTGGAGTCTGGCAGTATTCCCTGCCATTTAACCAGCAGCCCCTACATCTTTCAAGAGAGAGACAATGAAAGCTTACAGGAGATTCCGGGGGTAAATGAGGTGTTTTCTGTGGAGGATTCTTTTATTGTAGGTGTGGCATCGGAAAACCTCAATGCAGAAAACCCTCAGCTTTATGAAGCCATCTGTACTGCCATTGGGGAAGCCATTGATTATATTAATGAGAATACAGAAGAAGCGGCTAAGGTTACTTGTGTCTATGATGGCAATGACGAAGAAACGGAATTGCAATATTTGGAAAAGGGATATTATTCCACACAGACGAAGGGAGTCTTTGATTTGGCGGTTTTTATGGCTGAGAATGGATTTATCGAAAAGGCCCCGGAAGAATTTTATGATTTGGCATTTAACAATGTAACCGGCAATTAGTGGCGAGGTATGGGTATGAATAAATCAAAGGAAAAGGTTTACAGGCTTGTGGTGCAAATATGTTTTGTGATTATGGTGGCTGTCATCTGGGAGGTGACAGCCAGAGCCCATATATTTGGTGAACGTTCAGAACTGGTGTTTCCCACTCTGGAGGCCATTGCAAAGGCATTCATAGATAATTTTGCCATAGGATATGCAGGAACTTCCTTTTGGTTTTATATTTTGAATTCTCTTCAACTGCTGTTGTTGGGACTCTTTATTGGCATTGTTTTGTCTTTTGTATTTACCGGGCTTTCTATTATGAGCAAGACCTTTCACTATATTTACGATTTGATTGTGGCGGTGTTTGATCTGCTACCGGGTGTTGCTTTGCTGCCGGTGGTAATCATTATCTTTGGCATTAATCCGGCAGTTATTGTATTTCTGGTGGTTCATGCAGTTATCTGGCCTATGTCCAGAAATATTTTGGACGGTTTTTGGGCAGTGCCGAAAATATACATTGAGGCAGGAAAAAATATTGGGATACATGGTATCAAGCTGTTGATGGGCATTTATATTCCGGCAACCACCTCCTACATTGTATCCGGTATCAAGGTAAGCTGGGCAAGAGCATGGAGGGGGCTTATCAGTGCAGAGATGATTTTTGGAATTGCTTCCTGTCCGGGCATTGGATTGTACATCAACCAAATGAGAACCAATTTAAAAAATGCGGAAATGTATGCAACTTTGATTGTGATTATCATTATAGGAATGATTGTGCAGTATGGTGTACTGGAACCCATTGAGAAACATACCATTAAGCGTTGGGGGATGACAAGATGACAGAGAAGAACATTGTTTTGGAAATCAAGCACTTAAAGAAAGCTTTTTATGATAATGGTTTTGAAGAGGAAATTGTTGCAGATTTTAATCTGCAGGTGGAGAAAAATGAATTTCTCTGTATTTTAGGTCCCTCAGGCTGCGGAAAAACGACACTGTTACGCTGCATTGCGGGCTTTGAGAAGTATCAGGGAGAAATTTTGGTTAATGGTCAGTTAAAGAAAGAACCTGGTGTGGATCGCATTATGGTATTTCAGGACTTTAATCAGTTGTTTCCGTGGAAAACCGTAGAGAAAAATATCCAGTATCCATTGAAACAGCAGGGGATTCGGGATAAGAAAGAGTTGGACAGAATTACGGCAGAATATTTAGCAAAGGTCAACTTAAATGGGATTCAGAAAAAGTATCCCCACCAGCTTTCCGGTGGTATGAAGCAGAGAGTTGCCATTGCAAAAGCTTTGGCATTGAAACCACAGATTATTCTTATGGATGAGCCATTTGCGGCACTGGACGCCATGACAAGAAATAAGCTGTTGGCAGAAGTTCTGCTTATCTCCCAAAATGAGGACTGTACCTTTATTTTTATCACCCACAATATTCAGGAGGCAATAGTACTGGGGAGCAGAGTGATGGTGCTGGCTTCGAAAGGGGAAGTTAAAATTGATGAGAAAAATACCATAGAAAAACCGGTGACTCCGGCATCGGAAGGCTATGGAAACCTGTGGAAGAGGCTTCATGATGCTTTAGAAGATGAATCCGCCCAAGAGCAGTAAAGAGTTTAGGAGAAGTGAAAGTGAAAAAATTAACAAAAATAATAACGCGAATTTTGTTGATTGTATGTGTGATTTTTCTCTATGAAAAAGGAATACAGTTTTTATATCAGAACTATAAAGACAATGTGATTTATACAAATAAAGACCGGAAAAAGGTGGAGGGAAACATAGAGACATTAGTATTGGGTACATCCACGGCACAAAGAGGTTTTGAACCGTTGATTTTGAATGAAGAGTTGGATACGGTCAGCTTTAATCTGGCTTCCAGTCTCCAGCCCTTAGAAGGAACCTATGCACTGCTGGTGGATGCAAATAAAACAAATCCTATCAAACGTGTATTTTTGGGAGTTACCCCTTCTGTCATGGGAAGAGAAAAGATGAATACAGTGGCAAAATCACTGGTGTATGACAGATTGTTCAGCAAAAGAAGCAAATTTGCCTATCTGACTTATGGCTGTGAGTTAGAGGAAGTACCATATATCACACTGTATTCGGTGAGAGTAGAAGATTATCTGGATTTTTCTCTGGCTAAGAAAAATGTATCTATGAAGCTTACTGAGGAATTTCGGGCAGGAGAGACACATAAGCGGATTTATAAAGGGAATGGAAGAATTACCCTGAACAAATCTTTTCAACCAAAAGCAGAACTAAAACAGCCAAAGAAGAAGTTTGAAATTAATCAGGAGCAGGAGCTTTATTTGGAAAAAATCATTCATTATTGTAAGGAATGCCAGATAGAACTTATCTTAACTTTTGTTCCTCAGACGAAAACGGAGCTGTATAGTTATCAAAATGTGGCTGAGATAAAAAAATACTTTCAAGAATTGTCTCAGGCACAGCAGGTGCAGTATTGGGATTTTAATTATTATGAGAGTTTAAAAAAGCTTTTTCCGGATGCTTTCTTCGAGGATGAAAAGCATTTGAACAAAGAGGGCGGTGATATATTTACAAAGGAATTTTCTATTATTTATAAGAATTATCATGCAGGAGAAAATGTAGATGAATTATTTTTGGAAACATGCCCATATTTTGATGAAGAATAGGAGAGGAATATGAGTGGCTATACAGTGTTGATTGTGGAGGATGAAAAGAAATTATTGTATACCTTAACTGATTTTCTTACCATGAATGGATATAGGATTATAGCAGCAGAGGATGGTGAAATGGCCATAGAGCAGACCAATGCCCATATGCATGAGTTGGACATGATATTGCTGGATATTATGCTGCCAAAAAAGAATGGTTATGAGGTGTTGAAGGAAATCCGTAAGCGTTCTGCCATTCCGGTCATTATGCTCACTGCCAAATCTGCTGAGGAGGATCAGTTAGATTCTTTTGGTTATGGAGCAGACGATTATATTACCAAACCATATACCCTTGCTATTTTAAAAGCTCACATGGAGGCAATACTAAAGCGGGCAGGAAAGATGACAGAAACCTTGGAGTGTGGTGATATTCGTTTGGAACGAGCCACTCAGCGAGTGATGTATCGAAATGAGAATGTGGAATGTACACCAAAAGAGTTTGAACTTTTGCAATATTTTATGGAAAATGAGGGTATTGTATTAAGCAGAGACAACATTTTAAACTCTGTCTGGGGTTACTATTATGCTGGTGATATTCGGACAGTTGATACACTGGTAAAACAGCTTCGAAAAAAACTGAAAGACAGTAATTACATCCGCTCTGTCTATGGGGTAGGCTATGTATTTGGGGGTGAAAACGGATGAGGAAGATGAGGTTTCAACTGGTACTGATACAATGTTTGTTTTTAATATTTGTATTGGGTGGTAGCATTTTGGTGGTGAATAATGCAGGACCTTACTTCTATCGGAATTATCGAATATCTATTGCCAAGGAGGCTTTTGAAAACTTAAAAGATGTGGATTTGAGCAAATGGGATGCGGAGGAAACAGACATTGAAAGTTATGAAAATATGAATTTTACCTTTACCATTGCAGATGAGTCCATGAAAAAAATTTATCAGAGCATCAATACCGGAAACAGGGCAGTATATCGTGATATTGAAAGAAGAAGATTAGATTTTGATAGCACACCGGTGATTGTGCGTAAAAGAAATCAGGACAGAGAAAGTATCCGCTTGCAGGGAATTATTGAGCAGGATGGAATACAGTATTATGTGGCAATTAAAGATAAGATAAGAGATGTGGGAATTTTTTTTCGTTTTGCATTGAGAGTGCTTTGGTGTATTTTTTTTCTTACCTTACCTTTGGGTGTGGTAGTTATGTATTTAGTGGCCAAAAGTTTATCCAAACCCATCCAACAGTTGGAGACAGTGGTGAAAAATGTTGCAGAGCACGATTTCACCAGAAAAGCAGAGACGGGGAACGGATTTGATGAATTGAATGATCTGGCTGTCAGTATAAACCGTATGTCGGAACAGGTACAGGCATATGTTGCCAATGTGGAAGAGGATAAGGACAAACTTATGCTGCAAAAGCTGGAACAGGAGCGGATGAATCGTGCGAGAAAAAGCTTTATATCCAATGTGTCGCATGAACTGAAAACACCACTTGCGGTAATTTCCAGTCAGGTGGAGATGCTTCAGTATCTGAAAGATGAAGAACGCCGGGAATTTTATTATACTTCCATTGAAGAAGAGGTGGCAAAAATGTCCGAGATGGTGGGAAATCTGCTGGATATGACAGTGATGGAACACAATATGGGCAAGGTGGAAAAGAAGGAGTTTTCTTTAAGTGAGATGGTAGCCTATATTCTTTTAAAATATGACTCATTATTTAAACGAAAGAGCATTCAAGTGGAAACCAGTCTTCTGGAAAACTGCCATATCTATGGTGACAGAGAGTATATTGAGCAGGCAGTGAATAACTTTGTAATGAATGCTCTGCAGCATACGGATAAGGGAAACAAAATCCGATTGGTCACTGAGGAAATAGATGATAATATCCAAGTGCGGATTTTCAATCAGGGAATGCCTATTGCAGATAAGGATATGGAGAAAATTTGGAAAAGTTTCTATGTGCCGGAACAGGAGAAAGGCAAAGAAGAGGATAATGGTCTGGGGCACACAGGGCTGGGGTTATACATAGTCAAGACCGTTATGGAAATGCATGGCGGAAAATATGGGGTAAGGAATGTGGAGGACGGTGTGGAATTCTGGATGTCCATTCCAAAGGGCTTATGATGGAAGAAAACCGTCAAAACTTTCGAAGTGAGTTACAAGGAAAAAGTACTTGTGTTTCCCATAAGACTATGATAAAATGGCAAATAGTGTAAAATAATGAATAAAATTGAAGGATTGGGTGAAAACCATGGTATGTAATGTACTTGAATATTTAGAGCAGGCAGGGGAGAAATACCCAGATAAATGTGCTTTTGCAGATACAACGAAGAGAATGTCTTATACAGAGGTAGTGGACACTGCCAGAAGAATCGGCAGCGGAATTCTAAAGCGGGGCATCCAAGGCAGACCGGTGGTGGTGATTGCAGATCGGGATTTGGAAAGTCTTATGAGTTTTTTTGGCATTGTATATGCAGGGTCTTTCTATGTGCCGGTGGACAAGGCACTGCCTGTGGAACGGATGAAAACCATCATTCAAGTGATGGATCCGGGTTTAATCTTATATCAGGGCAAGGACAGTAAGGTGGCAGAGCAGTTAGGCGAGACGGACAAAATTCTTACCATAGAAGAACTTTTGGAAAGTGACATTGATCATGAAGCACTGGAGCAGGTGCGTGCAGAACATTTAAGCACTTTGCCGTTGTATATTATGTTTACTTCAGGTTCCACAGGTGTGCCAAAGGGTGTTGTGGTTTCCCATGGTTCCGTAGTGGATCTGGTGGAACAGTTTACCAGGAGTTTTTGTTTTGACGAAAATGAGATTTTTGCCAATCAGGCACCCTTTGATTTTGATGTATCTGTAAAAGATATTTATTTGACTATTAAAAATGCGGGTACTATGTATATCATTCCTAAGAGCATGTTCATTATGCCAAAGAAATTAATGCAGTATCTGGAGGAAAATAAGGTTACAACCATTATTTGGGCTGCTTCTGCACTGGGAGTGGTGGCAACTTTCAAAGGCTTGGATAAGATAAAACCTTTGACCTTGAAAAATATTATGTTTTCCGGTGAGGTTCTGCCGATGAAGGTCCTGCATTACTGGCAGGCAAATTTATCGCAGGCTGCCTATGTAAATCTGTATGGTCCCACAGAGATTACCTGTAATTGTACTTATTATAAGGTAGACAGAGAATTTGCCATAGATGAAGTGCTGCCCATCGGCAATGCCTTTTTCAACACGGAGATTTTACTGTTGGATGAGAACAATCAAAAGGCTGCACCGGGGCAGGTGGGAGAAATCTGTGTCCGGGGCGAATCTTTGGCATTGGGCTATTACAATAACCGAGAGGCAACCGAGAAAGCATTTTGCCAAAATCCATTGCACGATTTTTACCGGGATATGATTTACCGCACAGGAGATATGGGCTTTTACAATGAAAAGGGCGAATTGGTTTTTGCTTCCCGTAAAGATCACCAGATTAAGCATATGGGACACAGAATTGAGCTGGCAGAAATTGAAATTCAGGTAAATATTCTGGAATTTATTAAAAAATGCTGCTGTGTTTATGATGATAAGCGGGAGAAAATTGTATTGTTCTATGAAAGTGATGGAGAACACGAAGTGGAAATTATTGAGGAACTTCAGAAAAAGCTTCCAAAATATATGTGCCCGAATCGAATGATATACATGGAAAAGATTCCTATGAACAGTCATGAAAAAATGGACAGAGTTAAGCTGAAAAAGATGCTGGGAGAGGAAGCGTATGCAGAAAAGTAAGATAGAGAAGGTCTATGTGTTAGGTTCTGGCACATTAGCCTATGAGTGCAGCCTTTATGCCAAGGAGCAGGGAGCAGATGTGCTGTTGTTGGAAATGGCTGTCAAACAGTCTGTGGGTTTGGAGAAAAAGGCTGAAAAGGCAGGGATTCCCTATGAGCATTTGGAACGTTCGGTGGTATATGACAGACTATGTGCAGAGGAGAAAGAGATTCTCTTAGTGTCTGCCATCAATGAGTTTATCATTCCCAAAAGGGTGTTAGACAAGCCTAACATCACGGCGGTGAATCTGCATCAGGCATTGCTGCCAAGGCATCCGGGCAGAAATGCAGAGAGCTGGGCGATTTTTGAGCAGGAGGAGAAGAGTGGCATCACATGGCATTTCATGCGTGCGGAAGTGGACAAGGGAGATATCATCTTACAGAAAGAAATTGTGATTGATGATGAGATGACGGCCTACAAGCTTTTTCAGCAACAGATTGCACTGGCAAAGGAGGGCTTTTGTGAGATTTTTCAACCACTGATGGAGGGAACTGCAAAAGGAACACCGCAGCCGGTGATTACGGACAGAGTATTTCATAAGAGCACCCAGATTCCAAACGAGGGATACTTGGATTTGTCTTGGGATGGCAGAAAGATAAGTGCTTTTTTAAGAGCCATGGATTATTCCGTGTTAAAGGTATTGGGCAGTCCAAAATTAATTTTGGATGGTAAGACCTACCAGTGGGCAAAATATCAGATATGCTCCGGAAATACTACGGAAAAGCCTGTGGAGTTTCAGGGCAACGAAATCCATATCTATAAGAATGGATTTGAGATTATACTAAAAAAATACAAATTACAGGAGGAAATGTAACATGGAAGAATTAATGAAGATTTTAAAAGAATTAAGACCAGAGGTAGATTTTGAAAAAGAGGATAAGCTCATTGACAATGGTGTGTTGGATTCCTTTGACTTAGTGGCTTTGGTGGGAGAAATAAACGAGGTATTCGGTGTTGAAGTAGAATTTGAAGATATGGAGCCGGAAAACTTCAACTCTGCAAAGAGTATGTATGCTATGATTGAAAGACTGGAGAATGAGGTGTAGTAGATGACTATCAACTCATTAGGCTTTTTACTGTTTTATACGGCACTGGTCATTATTTACTTTCTGCCGTTTATGAAGCGTTTCCAGTGGATGCTTTTATTGATTGCCAGTGTAAGCTTTTATTATCTGGCAGGAAGCAATAATTTTATCTATATTATTGCTGCAACCATTGCCACTTATATTGGGGCGAATCTCTTGGAAAAGAAGACACAAAAGCAGACAGAATATTTGGCTGAGAATAAGGCGAATATGACTCGACCGGAGATCAAGACATATAAAGAATCCATCAAAAAGGAAAAACACAACATTTTAGTCTGGAGTATTGTGGTAATTCTTGGGATCTTGATTGTGGTAAAATATGGAAGATTTATTGCGGGAAATCTGGATCGAATTCTTCCCATGGCAAACCTTTCTGATTTAACTTTTTTCCGTTTGGCTGCACCTTTAGGTATTTCGTATTACACTTTGATGAGTATCGGATATTTGATGGATGTTTCCAAGGGGAAATGCCAGTGTGAGAAAAATATCTTAAAGACGGGCTTGTTTTTGCTGTATTTTCCCCAGATTACCCAGGGACCCATCGGCAGATTTACAGATATGGCAGGAAATTTGTTTGGGCAGCATGAATTTTCCTATGAGAGATTTTCCTATGGCTGTCAGAGAATTTTGTGGGGCTTTTTTAAAAAAATGGTGATTGCAGACAGGATGAAGCCTATGGTGGATGCCATTTTTGACAATTACCAGAATTACAGCGGCTTCAGTATTTTCTTAGGCTGTATGTATTTTGCCATTCAGTTATATGCAGATTTTTCTGGTTATACAGATATTGTATCCGGTTTTTCCGGAATTCTTGGTATTGAGCTCATGGAGAACTTTAGGAGACCATTCTTTTCCACCTCTTTGGCAGAGTATTGGAGAAGATGGCATATCAGCCTGAGTACATGGTTTCGGGATTATCTGTTCTATCCCTTGTCTCTGTCTTCACCGGCGGTGAAATTGGGACGTGTGGGCAAAAAGATTTTGTCTCCCCGTGTGGCAAAACTGGTACCGTCACTTTATGCCATGTTCATTGTATGGTTTGCCACCGGTCTGTGGCATGATGCCAGTTGGAGATATATTCTCTGGGGTGTGTGCAACGGAGTGATTATGATTTCTTCCATGTGCCTGGAGCCACAGTTTAACTGGATTAAGGGAAAACTGCACATTGCCAATGACAATAAGATCTGGAGAGTGTTCCAGATGGTGAGAACCTTTTTGATTATTTCTATGCTGAAGGTGTTTCCCATGGCAGTTTCCACCAAGGGCAGTTTTGCATTGATTGGCAAAATTTTTGCGGATTTTCATATAGAATTTACCAAGGCAGCCTGTTTTCCAGAATTGGGCAACAATGACTTTGTGGCAATTATCATTGGTTTAGTAATTTTCTTTTATGTAAGTGTGCGTCAGGAGCAGGGACCAATGCATGAGAGAATCAATAAACATTCTTTTCCGGTACGCTGGGTTATGTATCTTGCCCTGTTGCTTATGCTTGTAACCTTTGGTGTTTTCGGAACTGAGATGACTGGAGGATTTGAGTATGCGCAGTATTAGGAAGATAGGATTACGCCTGCTGCTCATCATTGTGGTGATTGTTGTGTATGAAATTGGTGTTCGATACGCATATGAATCTTACTTTGCCAGCGTGATTTATACCAATCGGGAAAAATCACAGATGGCGGGTACCATTGAAACGCTGTACTGTGGTACATCCACAATGCAGCGTGGTATAAACATGGATGTGGCAGATCAAGAGATGGATACCATCAGCTTCAACATTGCCAGCAGTGACCAGCCTATGGATGGCACATATTTTCTTATGAAGGATATGGTGAAAGATAATCCGGTGAATACGGTATTCTTAGGGGTATCCCCAGAAACCATGAGCAAGGACAAGCTGGCAACGAAATGGAAATCCCTTGTGGTGGATCGTTTGGATGGAGCAGAGGATAAGATGGACTATCTGATTCATGGCTCATCCATAGAAGAGTGGCCGTATCTGCTGTTGTATTCTGTTCGAGTGGATGATTATCTGGACTTTAAAGCAGTAAAGAAAAATATTACGAAAAAATGCTCCAAAGAATTTGCAGAAGGCTCCACTCATGACAAATATTACAGAGGACGAGGTGCTTTTGGGAGAAATAAAGTTTATCAAGCAGAACCGGTGGGTACACTAGAACAGAGAAAATCTGCTTTTAACTCTGCCGATATTTATCAGAAGTATGAAGATTACTTTAAAAAATGTATTGAATTTTGTCAGGAAAAGGATATTGAAGTGGTGCTTTTGTATCCGCCAATGACAGGAAATAAGATTAACAAATACAAAGATATTACACCCATTCATGATTACTATGGGGAAATTGCCCAAGAGTATGGTGTAGAGTTTTGGGATTTTAATTATTATAAGGATTTAAAAACTGTATTTTCAAATGAATTTTTTGAGGATGAAAAGCATCTGAATGGAGAAGGCGGAAAGGTGTTTGCCCGGGAGTTAGCCAAGGTTTACAGAGCTTATCAAGCGGGTGAGAAAACGGACAAATTCTTTTTAGATATCTGTCCCTTTTATCTGGCAGCAGAATAAGAAAAAGGTCTGGGAAAACCAGACCTTTTTTGCACAATGCATCGGGATGGCTATTTCAGCCTAATAGTATGCTGGGTGGAAATTCTAAGAACTTTACTCATCTTCGTCGCTGTAAAATTCTTCGTACTCAGCCTCGTCCAGCCACTCATCAAAGGCATCAGCCGCAATCTCATATTCTTCCTCAGAGGGAATATTCTCGATGCGTGGGACTTCATTTTCCTCATAATAGCGGTAAAGCAGAGCCTCTCCCTCTTCAAAGCCGCTGCCTTCTGCCGGCAGCAGAGCGATATAATCTTGCTTATCTACGGTATAAATGGTAAGGATCTCGCACTCCACCTCCGAACCATCATCTAAGGTTAAGGTTACAACCACATCATTTTCTTCGTCATAAGTTTCTTCTTTGCCCATGTTTTGACCTCGCTTTTCATAGTTTTATAACTGCTTTTTACGCTGGCAGTTATGCTGTGTTCCAAGAGAATGTTTTGGTATTCCATAACATCTAATGATAATGTATCAAAATACATAAAAAAAAGCAATAAAAATTGTAAAATATTCATTGACTTTCTGACATTTTATAATAAAATATAATTATTAAAGATTTAAGAATTTTTTAAGAATATGTCAGTGTATAGTGACAATGGAAGGAGAACTACGGTGGCTACAGGCGATACAAGGATGGAACGAGGAAATGGAGAAAGAAAAAATACAGACCGTTCCTACCAAAGAAAGAACAGTAAATCAAGTGAGAAAGGCGGATTTCGGAAAACAGAAGGAAAGCCTTATAACAGACCAAAAGATGGTATGAGACCAAAAGAAGGTGCGAAGCCATATCGTCCAAGATTTGACAAGGACGAGGAGGAGAGCAGTTACAAATATTCCAGAGGAAACGACCGCAGAAACCAGAAAAGTCAGCAAATGTCAAAAGAAAATGCAAAGATAAAAGAGCAGCAGCCGGATAAGATGGATATTGTAAAACGGCTGGAAAAAGAAAAAAAGGCTATGGAGAAAAAAAGCAATAACCAGAATAGCAGTAAGAATAAAGGGAACACCAAGCGAGTGCAGCGCCCCATAAAGAGAAGCAATAATATTGACTGGACCAGAGAGTATGAAAATGACTCCTATGATGATGACGATATGAGTTATTTGTACTGAAAATATGGGCAGGACACAACAGGGGATAATTAGAAAAAGATTTGCTGACATTTTATTAAGAAAAGTGTTGACAAATCTTTCCTTACATCATATACTTTGATTATCAAACTATTTGTTTATAAAACTATTTAAAATGGAAAGGAAAAAATCATGTTAGAAAAAATCAAAGGAATTATTGCAGAACAGTTAAACGTTGAGGCAGACACTATCACAGAGGCTACCAGCTTTAAAGAAGATTTAGGTGCAGACTCTTTAGATTTATTTGAATTAGTTATGAGTTTAGAGGAAGAGTACAATGTGGAAATTCCGGCAGAAGATTTAGAGAACATAACAACCGTAGGTGCAGTGTTAGAGTACTTAAAGAAAAAGGGTGTGAAAGAATAAGATGGAGACAAGAATCACAAAGCTCCTTGGCATTCAGTATCCCATTATCCAAGGCGGAATGGCATGGGTAGCAGAGCATACCCTTGCCGCTGCCGTATCAAACGCAGGAGGTCTTGGTCTGATTGGCGGTGCCAGTGCCTCTGCGGATGTGATCCGGGAGGAAATCAGAAAAGCCAAGGAAATGACAGAAAAGCCATTTGGTGTAAATGTAATGCTTATGAGTCCTCATGCAGATGAAGTGGCTCAGGTGATTGTGGAGGAGGGCATTAAGGTGGTAACCACCGGTGCCGGAAATCCGGAAAAATATATGGACTTGTGGAAAAATGCCGGTGTAAAGGTGATTCCGGTGGTGGCTTCCGTGGCATTGGCAAAACGTATGGAAAAGTACGGTGCAGATGCAGTGATTGCCGAAGGCTGTGAGTCTGGCGGACACATTGGAGAGCAGACAACCATGTGTCTGGTGCCTCAGGTGGCAGATGCAGTGGAAATCCCAGTGATTGCAGCCGGAGGTATTGCCGATGGCAGAGGTTTTGCGGCAGTGCGTATGCTGGGAGCAGAAGCAGCCCAGATTGGAACACGTTTTGTGGCATCCAAGGAAGCGGTGGTTCATGATAACTATAAGGAAAGAATCATCAAAGCCAAGGATATTGATTCCGAAGTTACCGGAAGAAGCAACGGACATCCCATTCGAGTGCTTCGCAATAAGATGACCAGAGAATATCTTCGTTTGGAAAAAGAGGGAGCACCATTTGAAGAATTAGAGTATCTGACCTTAGGTTCCCTGCGAAAAGCGGTAGTAGAGGGAGATGTGGTAAACGGTTCCCTAATGGCAGGACAGATCGCTGGTTTAATAAAAGAAGAAAAGACTTGTGAAGAAATTGTCAAAGAAATTATCACAGAGGCAGAAGCATTATTAGGTGGAAAATAAGGAGAACAACCATGAGTAAGATTGCATTTGTATTCCCGGGACAGGGCGCCCAGTATGTGGGTATGGGAAAAGATTTTTATGAAAATTTCCAGACGGCAAAAGATATTTTTGCAGAGGCAGAGCAGGCAAGCGGGCTGGATGTAGCCGCCATATGCTTTGAAGAAAATGAGAAAATCAATCAGACAGAGTATACTCAGATTGCAATGCTGGCAACAGAGCTTGCCATTGCAAAGGTACTGGAGGATGAGGGAATTAGTCCTCAGGTCACAGCAGGGCTCAGCCTTGGGGAATACGGTGCAGTGGTAACTGCGGGGGTTATGAGCACAAAAGATGCTTTCAAGGTGGTACGTCAGCGAGGAATTCTGATGCAGAATGCAGTGCCTGTTGGCGGTGCCATGGCAGCAGTATTAGGAAGCAGCCAGGAGACCATTGAAAAGATTTGCGATGAGACAGAAGGGATTGTAAGCATTGCCAATTACAACTGTCCGGGGCAGATCGTCATTACCGGAGAGGAAGCGGCAGTAGATAAGGCTTGTGAAGCTCTGAAAGAGGCAGGAGCCAAAAGATGTGTAAAATTGAATGTTAGTGGTCCATTCCACTCTGCTTTGCTGGAAACAGCAGGACAGGAACTGTCCAAAGTATTAGCTCCCTTAGAGCTTGAAGAGATGACGATCCCATATTTAACCAATGTAACAGGAGATTATGTGGCAGCGGTTGACGAGATCAAGGAACTGCTGGAAAAGCAGGTATCTTCTTCGGTAAGATGGCAGCAGAATGTGGAGAGAATGATTGCAGATGGTGTGGACGTTATGATAGAGATAGGACCGGGAAAAACGCTTTCCGGCTTCCTGCGGAAAATTGATAAAGAGAAGAAAGTAACCATGTACAACGTGGAAAACATAGAAGATTTAAATAAACTGTTAGAAAACAGGAGGTCATTATGTTAGAGGGGAAAATCGCATTGGTGACAGGTGCATCCAGAGGAATCGGAAAAGCCATTGCTCTTACTTTGGCAGAACAGGGAGCTGTGGTAGTTGTAAATTACAACGGTTCACAGGAAAAGGCACAGGAAGTGGTTCGGGAGATAACGGAGGCAGGCGGCAAGGCTTCCCTGAGCCAGTGTAATGTGGCAGATTTTGCAGCCACAGAGGAAATGATAAAGAATATTATAAAAGAATACGGTGCACTGGATATTCTGGTGAACAACGCAGGCATCACCAGAGATAATTTGATTTTAAAAATGAAAGAAGAAGATTTTGATGCAGTGTTGGATATTAATTTAAAGGGTGCCTTTAACACCATTAAACATGCATCAAGACAGATGTTAAAACAAAAATCCGGCAAGATCATTAATATTTCCTCTGTATCAGGAATTTTGGGAAATGCAGGACAGGCAAATTATTCCGCATCCAAAGCAGGGGTCATCGGTCTCACCAAATCCGTTGCCAGAGAATTATCATCCCGTCAGATTAATGTCAATGCGGTGGCACCGGGATTTATTGATACAGATATGACACAGGCGATGACAGAACAGGCAAAGGAAGAGATGAGCAGTCAGATTCCTTTTGGCAGATGTGGTCAGGCACAGGAAGTGGCAGATGTGGTGGCTTTTCTGGCATCGGAGAAAGCAGCATATATTACAGGTCAGGTCATCAGTGTGGATGGCGGTCTGGCAATTTAAAGGAGATTGTTATGAAGAGAGTTGTAGTTACCGGTATGGGAGCAATTACTCCGCTCGGTTTAGGCGTAGAGAATTTCTGGAATGGTATCAAAGAGGGAGCCTTAGGCTTTGACCAAATTACAAAATTTGATACTGCGGATTATAAAGTAAAGATAGCGGCTGAGGTAAAGAACTTCGATCCCAAGGCATATATGGATCCAAAATCTGCTCGCAGAATGGAAGAATTTTGTCAGTTTGCAGTGGCGGCTGCCAAAGAGGCATTGGAGGATTCCGGTATTGATATGGAACAGGAAGACCCATACAGAGTGGGCTGTTCTGTCGGTTCCGGTATCGGCAGTCTGGATGTGTTTGAGAAGAACCATCAGAAGCTTTTGGAAAAGGGACCCTCCAGAATGAATCCTCTGTTAATTCCACTCATGATTCCGAATATGGCAGCAGGAAATGTATCCATTCAGTTTGGTTTAAAGGGCAAGAGCATTAACGTTGTAACAGCCTGTGCCACCGGAACCAATTCCATCGGTGAAGCCTTCCGTTCCATTCAGCATGGAGAGGCGGATGTGATGGTGGCAGGAGGAACAGAAAGTTCGATTACTCCGGTAGGTATTGGAGGCTTTACAGGACTCACTGCCTTGTCCACAGTGGAGGATGTCACCAAATGTTCTCTGCCCTTTGATAAGAACCGAAGCGGTTTTGTGATGGGTGAGGGTGCTGGTGTGGTAATATTAGAAGAGTTAGAGCATGCCAAGAAGCGTGGAGCAAAGATTTATGCAGAAGTGATGGGCTATGGTTGCACCTCAGATGCATATCACATTACTTCCCCGGCTGAGGATGGTATGGGAGCTGCCAATGCCATGCTGTTTGCTATTCAGGATGCAGGTATTGAAAAAGAGCAGGTTACTTACATCAATGCTCATGGAACGGCAACCCACCACAATGATTTGTTTGAAACAAGAGCCATCAAGGCGGCTTTTGGTGAACATGCAGCCAACTTGAAGATCAATTCCACCAAATCCATGATTGGACATTTGTTAGGTGCTGCAGGGGCGGTAGAGTTTATTGCCTGTGTAAAGCAGATGGAAGAGGGCTATATCCACAGAACCGTTGGTTACGAGACACCGGATGAGGAGATGGATTTAGACTACTGTAAGGAACCAGTAAATACAGAGATCACTTATGCATTGTCAAATTCTCTGGGCTTTGGAGGACATAATGCAAGTATCTTAATTGGAAAGTATAACGAATAGAGGTGTTGACCATGGAATTTGAACAGATGATACGTTTGATTGAGACGGTTTCCTCATCTGAATTAAGCTGCTTTACCTTAGAAGAAGGGAACTTAAAAATTGCCTTAAAGAAGGAGAAAAAGACCGTGGCAGTGGTGGAATCTGCAGCTGCCATTCCTCAGGAGAGCAGTACCAAAGTATCTGTCACAGAAAAGAAGACAGAGGGCTATGAGATGAAGTCTCCTCTTGTGGGAACTTTTTACAATGCACCATCTCCGGATGCAGAAGCCTTTGTGAAGGTGGGCGACAGAGTAACCAAGGGGCAGACACTGGGAATTATTGAGGCAATGAAGCTAATGAATGAAATTGAATGTGAACAGGATGGTGTCATCAAAGAAATTCTGGTGGATAATCAGGAAATGGTAGAATATGGTCAGACCTTGTTTGTGATTGGTAAGTAGGAGGATGGAAATGTCAGTATTGTCAACAAAGGAAATTATGGAGATTATTCCTCATAGACAGCCGTTTTTATTAATAGATACCATAGAAGAATTGCAGGAGGGTGTAAAGGCTGTGGGAAAAAAATGTGTTTCCTACAACGAGCCCTTCTTTGCAGGTCATTTTCCAACAGAACCAGTAATGCCGGGAGTCTTGATTGTGGAGGCAATGGCACAGGTAGGTGCGGTGGCACTTTTATCCAAGGATGAATTTAAAGGGAAAACCGCATATTTTGGAGGTATCAATTCTGCGAAATTTAAGCAGAAAGTGGTACCGGGGGATGTGCTGATGTTAGAGCTTGAGATTACCAAGCAGAAAGGTCCTATCGGTGTAGGTGTTGGAAAAGCATATGTGGATGGCAAGCTGGTAACACAGGCAGAGCTTACCTTTGCTATCGGATAGGAGGAAATATGTTTCGCAAGATACTGATTGCAAATCGAGGAGAGATTGCAGTGCGCATTATCCGGGCTTGCAGGGAAATGGGTATCGAGACAGTTGCGGTATATTCTGAGGCTGACAGGGAGGCATTGCATACTCAGTTGGCAGATGAAGCTATTTGTATCGGACCGGCTGCATCCAAGGAAAGTTATCTGAACATGGAACGGATTGTCAGTGCCACCATTGTAACCGGAGCAGAGGCAATTCATCCGGGATTCGGTTTTTTATCAGAAAACAGCCGGTTTGTAGATATGTGCCGCAAGTGTAATATTGCTTTTATCGGTCCTTCCCCTGAAGTGATCCAGAAAATGGGAAATAAGTCAGAGGCAAGACGCACTATGATGGAAGCAGGTGTTCCCGTGGTGCCGGGCACAAAAGAACCTGTATATGATTCTCAAAAGGGACTGGAAATTGCCAAAACCATTGGTTTTCCCGTAATGATTAAGGCATCCTCCGGCGGTGGCGGCAAGGGAATGCGCATGGCGGCCGGTGAAGAAGAATTTGTCAAACAGTTTGAGACTGCCCAGATGGAGTCGGAGGCCGCCTTTGGAGATTCCACCATGTATATCGAAAAATTCATTGAGGAGCCAAAACACATTGAATTTCAGATTATGGCAGATAAATTTGGCAACGTAATACAATTAGGGGAACGTGACTGTTCCCTGCAGCGGCGCCATCAGAAAGTATTGGAGGAATCCCCATCCCCTGCTCTGGATGCAGATCTTAGAAAACGCATGGGAGACACTGCGGTGGCAGCGGCTAAGGCGGCAGAGTACGAAGGTGCCGGAACCATTGAATTCTTATTGGATAAAAATAAAGGCTTTTATTTTATGGAAATGAATACCAGAATACAGGTGGAGCATGGAGTCACAGAATTAGTAACAGGGTTGGATTTGATTAAAGAGCAGATTCGTGTGGCAGCCGGAGAAAAGCTGTCGGTAACACAGGAAGAGATAACTTTGTGCGGTCATGCCATGGAGTGCAGAATTAACGCAGAAAATCCCAAGAAGAATTTTATGCCTTGTCCTGGAAAAATCACTTCCCTGCATTTGCCGGGAGGGAATGGAGTGAGAATTGATACGGCAGTGTATCATGATTACACCATTCCTGCAAATTATGATTCCATGATTGCTAAGGTTATGGTAAAGGACAGAGACAGAGATTCTGCCATTGCCAAGATGCGCAGCGTACTGGGAGAACTTATTGTGGAAGGAATTGAAACGAATATTGATTTTCAGTATGAAATTTTAAATCATGAGGATTTTCAGGCTGGAAATTTCACCACTCAGTTTATTGAAGAAAACTTTGGTTAGGAGTAGAGGCTTATGTTAAAATTTAAAAAGCCGAACTATATAGCGATAGCCGGCGAGGACAGGAAAGAGATCAAGGAAAAAGCAAAAGAAAAAGACAAGGATACGGAACCAAGAGTGCCGGAGGGTCTCTGGATAAAATGTCCCAAGTGCGGCGATATGCTTTACAAGGAGGATGTCATCAGTCATTCTTATACCTGTTATAAATGTGGTGCATACTTCAGGGTGCGTACAAAGAACCGACTGCGCATGGTGCTGGATAAACACAGCTTTGAGGAATGGGATAAGGAGATACAGGGCAATAATCCGCTGAAATTTCCGGATTATGAGGAAAAGCTGGCACAAGTGCAGGAGAAGACTAAGCTAAGTGAAGCCATTACCTGTGGCAAGGGAAAAATTTATGGCATGGAAGCAGTGCTCTGTGTCTGTGATTCCAGATTTATCATGGGCAGCATGGGGCAGGCAGTGGGCGAAAAGCTTGCCAAAGCCTTTGAACGAGCTACCGAAGAAAAATTGCCGGTGATTTGTTTTTGCTGCAGTGGTGGTGCCAGAATGCAGGAGGGCATGGTATCCCTGATGCAGATGGCAAAGACTTCAGCCGCCATAAAAAAGCATTCCAATGCAGGGTTGCTATATATATCCGTTCTGACAGATCCCACCACTGGAGGGGTTACTGCCAGTTTTGCCATGTTGGGTGATATTATCTTAGCAGAGCCGGGAGCCTTGATTGGTTTTGCCGGACCTCGTGTCATTGAACAGACGATAGGACAAAAACTGCCAGAAGGATTTCAGCGGGCAGAGTTCCTGTTAGAACATGGATTTATCGACCGGATTGTGAAACGTGAGGATTTAAAGAGTACTCTCCACAAATTGCTGCAGATGCACCAAAAGAGTGAAGTTTCAATAACAAATACAGAGAACAACAGCCGGTATCTTAAAGTGCAGGAGCGCAGTGCATGGGAGAGAGTACAACTGTCCAGAGCCTCCGACAGAGCCACAGCCTTGGATTATGTAGAACGCCTGTTTACAGATTTCCTAGAACTTTCCGGTGATCGTTTGTACAAAGATGATAAGGCAATCGCAGGTGGAATTGCATTCTTTCAGGGGATGCCCGTTACTGTCATTGGTATCCAGAAGGGAAGAAATACCAAGGAAAATATTGAACGGAATTTCGGTATGCCTTCCCCCGAGGGATATCGCAAGGCACTGCGGTTAATGAAGCAGGCAGAGAAGTTTGGACGGATGGTGATTAACTTTGTAGATACACCGGGAGCCTTCTGCGGCATGGAAGCAGAAGAACGGGGACAAGGGGAAGCCATTGCCAGAAATCTGCTGGAAATGTCGGATTTAAAGGTGCCTGTTTTATCCGTTATGATTGGAGAGGGCGGCAGTGGCGGTGCATTGGCACTGGCAGTTGCCAATGAAGTGATCATGCTGGAAAATGCCACCTATTCTATTCTTTCCCCAGAGGGTTTTGCATCAATTTTGTGGAAAGATGGTAAGAAAGCAAAGGATGCGGCAGAGGTCATGAAGATTACAGCAAAGGATTTAAAAAAGCTGGGCATTATAGACGAGATAATCTATGAGAAAGAACCGGTCACCGCAAAAAATATGGAGCAGGTAACGATACAGCTTTCCCAATGTCTGTCAGATTTTATTGACAGGTATCAGCATATGGAGGGTGAACAGATAGCAGCGCATAGATATGAGCGTTTTAGGAGAATGTGACGTGGAAAAAGAACCATTAGTAATCGGAGAATTGAAAGCAAAATTTCCCTTGATTCAGGGAGGTATGGGAGTGGGTATCAGTCTGTCGGGCTTAGCGGGAGCAGTAGCAAAGGCAGGGGGTATCGGGATCATTTCCACAGCACAGATAGGTTTTCGAGAGCCGGATTTTGACACCAATCCCATTGAGGTGAATCTGCGTGTCATCGGCAAGGAAATTGCCAAAGCAAGACAGATAGCAGAAGGCGGAATATTGGGTGTAAATATTATGGTGGCAACGAAACGTTATGAGGATTATGTCAGGGCGGCAGTGGCGGCAGGGATTGATTTGGTGGTGTCTGGTGCAGGACTTCCCATTAAGCTGCCGGAGCTGGTGACAGGCAGCTTAACAAAAATTGCTCCCATTGTGTCATCTGCAAAATCAGCCAATGTGATTTTAAAAATGTGGGATAAGAAATACCATACCACTGCAGATTTGGTGGTTATTGAAGGTCCAAAGGCAGGCGGTCACTTAGGATTTCGCAGGGAAGAAATAGAAAAACTGTCGGATGCAGAATATGAGCAGGAAATAAAAGCCATTATGGAAGTGGTGGCAGACTATGGCAGAAAATACGAAAAGCATGTGCCGGTGGTTTTCGGTGGTGGAATTTATGACCGGACTGATGTGGAGCATTATCTCTCATTGGGGTTAAATGGAGTGCAGGTGGCAAGCCGTTTCGTAACTACCCATGAGTGTGATGCCAATGAAAATTATAAGCAAGCTTATATTAAGGCACAGAAGGATGACATTGTTTTGGTGAACAGTCCGGTGGGAATGCCGGGAAGAGCCATTCGCAATCATTTTTACGAAGACAGCAAGCTGGGGAAGTATTCGCCGAAACGGTGCAGACAATGTATTCAGACCTGTAATCCCAAGGAAACTCCCTATTGTATTACAGATGCGTTAATCAATGCTGCAGAGGGAAATACAGAGGATGCATTGCTGTTTTGCGGAGCCAACGCTTATCGGGCAGAAAAAATAGAGCATGTGTCAGACATATTTCAGGAATTTTTCGCATAGATTGTGTAGAACATCTTTTACATCGGCAGGACAGGATGTGAAGGATGTTTTTGTTTTTGGTAAAACTTGCTATATGCAGAAAAATCTTCCGGTTGACAAAAGCTGTAAATAATGTCAAAATAATAAGCGTTGTGTAGAAAAAATAAATGAAGCTGTTCAGTAGGTCTGTACATTTGCTGCACAGACCGTAATAAAACGTAAATTAAGTGGGCAAAAATTCATCACCATAGGTGATTTTGCATGGATTTCTGCTTGTAACTATGAGGGTACTGAATAGTTACAAATAAATGAACAATAGAAAGGTTTGTTAAGAGTATGGGTGAAAATTACGAAAACATAGAACGGTTAAGAAGAGTACTCAGGGATGCCAACAGTATTGTGGCTTTTTGTGGTTCAGATATGGTGAAAACCAGTGGTTATGCAGATATAGAGAGTGATGATGTGTTTTATGATATTGAGGAGAGGTACCATGCCTCTACCACAGAATTGTATTCTTCCAGATGCTTGAATACCAGACCGGAAAAGTTTTTTGATTTCTACCGCAATGAAGTAATTGGAGAACAGCAGATCAGTGCCGGATACTATGCCTTGGCAGAATTGGAACGGCGGGGAAAAATTCGCAGTATTATCACTAAAGATGTACATGGAATCCCACAGAAGGCAGGTTGCCAGAGAGTGATTGAGCCATTGGGAAATATTTATAAGAATGAATGTCCAAAGTGCAAAAGGCAATATGGTATTGAATATATAAGAAATGGAGACAAGGTTCCCAGATGTGAAAGCTGCAATACCGCTATTCGTCCAGGGATTGTGCTGCCGGGAGAAATGATTCCCAATCATATTATGACAGCCATGGTAGATGCCATTTCCAGGGCAGATGTGCTTCTTCTGTTGGGAATGACAGAGGTGTTTTATGAACTTGAGAAGATGATTCAGTATTATAAACAGGATAAATTGATATATATTCGAAAAACACCCATGGAGCCAAACCGCAGAGTGAATATATTTATTAACGATAGTGTGGAGGCAGTGCTGCCTCAGGCAATTATATAGAGCATAATAGTTGCAGTGCAGTTCATATAGTAAAATGATACAAGCTGGCATGTTGCGGCAAGATAAGGAGCAGAAATGAAAAGGTAATACCGTTTCATTTCCTGCTCCTTTTTTATTTTGGCAGGCAGTAAAGGCAGCAGTGTGTTTTTGGACAATGGCTTATTGAGCAGCAAGCATGATTCGCCCATAATATCAATTATAGCTGAACTGTTACATAAAAATTAAGATTTTTTGAAAAATCCTTGCAGTTTTGCAGAATATGTAATAAAATATTCATGCACACAGAAATCAGGCGTTTCTGCCAAATATCCACAAATAAGTAAAAGAGTTATAATCAGATACTTGACAGGGGGAATAAATTAGGTTAATATAGAAATATAAAAGCGAACAAATGTTTGAGAAAAGGAGAAGATAACATGGGAAAAGAAGATAAAATGAAAGCATTGGAAGCTGCCCTTGCACAGATAGAAAGACAATTTGGAAAAGGTTCTATTATGAAACTGGGTGATACAAGTCATATGCAGGTGGAGACGATTCCCACCGGTTCCTTAAGCCTTGATATTGCCTTAGGTATGGGCGGCATTCCGAAAGGACGTATTGTGGAGGTCTATGGACCGGAATCCAGTGGTAAAACCACCGTATCCTTACATATGGTAGCTGAGGTGCAGAAACGGGGCGGAATTGCCGGATTTATTGATGCAGAACATGCCCTGGACCCGGCTTATGCCAAGAAGATAGGTGTAGATATTGACAATCTTTATATTTCCCAGCCTGATAATGGGGAACAGGCATTGGAGATTACAGAGACTATGGTGCGTTCTGGTGCAGTGGATATTGTAATTGTGGATTCGGTTGCCGCCTTAGTTCCTAAGGCAGAAATCGATGGTGACATGGGAGATGCCCATGTGGGGCTTCAGGCACGACTGATGTCACAGGCACTTCGTAAGCTGACGGCAGTGATAAGCAAATCAAATTGCATTGTGATTTTTATCAATCAGCTTCGTGAGAAAGTGGGAATTATGTTTGGTAACCCAGAGACTACCACTGGCGGACGTGCATTAAAGTTCTACTCCTCCATTCGTTTGGATGTGCGAAGAATTGAAGCCATCAAGCAGGGAGGAGAAGTGATTGGCAACCGTACCCGCATAAAAGTGGTAAAGAATAAAATTGCCCCACCATTTAAAGAAGCAGAATTTGATATTATGTTTGGTGAGGGGATCTCTACTACCGGAGATATTCTGGATTTGGCAGCAGAGCTTGGAATTATTCAGAAGAGTGGTGCATGGTATGCATATGGTGGCAATAAGATAGGACAGGGACGTGAGAATGCCAAGACCTTTTTGAAGGAAAACAAAGCTATTTTGGAGGAGGTTGAGGCTGCAGTAAGAGCTCACTATGCTTTTGATGGCACCGAAGAGGAACCACAGGAAAGCAAAGAAGCAGAAACCAAAGAACAGGAAGACGAAGGCTGAACGGTTACGAAGTTTAGCAGTAATGTAACTGTGAAGATATGAAACAGTTGCGGAGTAACCATAAATCACATCGTAGGTATAGTCATGATTGTAACAGATATTATTTATACAGAAAATAAAAAGTATCTGGTGTATCTGAATGATGCACCAAAATTTGAATTATACAAAAGTGAAATCAAATCCTGCCTAATTGAAAAAGGGCAGGATTTGTCCTATGAACAACAGAAATACATTCTGGAAAATGTCATAGGAAAACGAGCTAAGAAGCGTGCCATGCATATTTTAGAAAAGCATGATAAGACAGAACGGCAGCTAAGGGACAAGCTGTTGGAGAACCGATATCCTCAGGAATGTATTGATTTGGCAGTGGACTATGTAAAAAGCTATGGTTATATTGATGACAGAGCTTATGCAGAACGTTATGTACAGTACCGCAGCAGTACCAAAAGCAAAAAAAAATTAAAACAGGAACTGATGGGAAAAGGAATATCAAATGAGATAGTCAATGAGGTATTAGAGAAAGAGGAAGTGGAGGAGTCTGCTGCCATAGAGAAGCTGATTTTAAAAAAAACATCTGTTCCGTGGGAATTGTCCAAGGAGGCAAGAGAGAAATTGATTATGTCATTGATGCGAAAGGGCTTTGCTTATAGAGATATAGATGCTGTTTTTCGAAAACTTCAAGAAGAATCCCTTGTATAAAGAGAAAAGCAACAGAAGGGTTTCGCCTGGTTAAACTGTTACAAGGAAACGGAAACCATTGGGAAATCACTTGACACAAGTACGAAAAAAGTATAAAATTTATATGTTGTGGTAATACAACGAAAATTGAATAAGGAGGTGCTCCTGTGCTAGGTTACTTTATTGCAGTAATTATTGCTTTAGTGATATCTATACCTGCAACTTACTTTATTGCCATAGAATACCGTAAAAAGACGGTGGAGGCGAAAATCGGAAGTGCAGAAGAAAAGGCAAGAGAAATCATAGATGAAGCATTGAAAGTTGCAGAAAACAAAAAGCGTGAAGCACTGCTGGAAGCTAAGGAAGAGAATCTCAGAGCCAGAAATGAAGTGGAAAGAGAGACCAAGGAGAGACGAGCAGAGGTATCTAAGTATGAGCGTCGTGTTCTTCAAAAAGAAGAAAACTTAGACAAGAAAGCAGAGGCAATGGAAAAGCGTGAGGCGGGCTTTGCTGCCAAAGAAGAGGCATTGAGGAAACAGAAGCAGGAAGTGGATTTGCTGAGCGAAAAACGCGTGCAGGAATTAGAACGAATCTCAGGATTGACCTCCGAACAAGCAAAAGAATATCTTTTGAAAACTGTTGAAGATGAAGTCAGACACGAAACAGCCGTTCTTGTAAAAGAGCTTGGAGCAAAAGCAAAGGAAGAAGCAGATAAGAAGGCAAAAGAGTATGTAACAACGGCGATACAGAAATGTGCAGCCGACCACGTTGCAGAGACTACCGTTTCCGTAGTGCAACTGCCAAATGATGAAATGAAGGGAAGAATTATCGGACGTGAAGGTCGTAATATTCGTACCTTAGAGACTATGACAGGTGTGGAATTGATTATTGATGATACACCGGAAGCAGTGGTTTTATCAGGTTTCGATCCAATTCGGAGAGAAGTGGCAAGAATTGCATTAGAGAAGCTGATTGTGGATGGAAGAATCCATCCGGCTCGTATTGAAGAGATGGTAGAGAAAGCGCAGCGAGAAGTAGAAGTTATGATTCGCGAGGAGGGTGAAGCAGCTACCTTAGAGGTGGGGGTTCATGGTATACATCCTGAATTAGTACGTTTACTTGGTAAGATGAAATTCCGTACAAGCTATGGTCAGAATGCTTTGAAGCATTCTATCGAGGTAGCCCATTTATCCGGGCTGTTAGCCGGTGAAATTGGTGTGGATATTCGTATGGCTAAAAGAGCAGGCTTACTCCACGATATCGGGAAATCGGTAGATCAGGAGATGGAAGGGTCACATATTCAAATTGGTGTGGAACTTTGTAGGAAGTACAAAGAATCCGGCATCATAATCAATGCAGTGGAAGCCCATCATGGAGATGTGGAACCCCAGTCTTTGATTGCATGCATTGTTCAAGCTGCAGATACGATCTCCGCAGCAAGACCAGGTGCCAGACGTGAGACATTAGAAACATATACAAACAGATTAAAACAGTTAGAGGATATTACAAACGCATTTAAGGGCGTGGAGAAATCTTTTGCTATCCAGGCAGGTAGAGAGATTCGAGTTATGGTAGTTCCGGAGCAGGTTACGGATGCGGACATGGTATTGTTAGCAAGAGACGTTTCAAAGCAAATTGAAGCTGAATTGGAATATCCGGGACAGATTAAAGTAAACGTTATTCGTGAATCAAGAGTTGTTGATTATGCGAAATAATAGCTTACAAAGTAAAACCGCTATATACAATAGGTATATAGCGGTTTTATTGCTGTCAAAAAAACATTGTAACTGTGAAGGTAACTGTTCAGTAGGTCTGTGCATTTACTGCACAGACCGTAAGAAAAAGTGGATATAACAGGCAAAGAACCATTGCCGTAGGCAATTTTGCATGGTTCTTTGCTTGTAACTATGAAGGTACTGAATAGTTACCTGTGAAGATATAAAACAGTTACGAAACATTTATAAAGTAAACTGCTTCAATAGCTGGGTCAATTCCTCAGCACGTTTTGCCAAGTTAGAGGCAGCAGAATCTAATTTCGTTACAGAATCTAACTGCTTTACGGCGGTGTCTGCCACATTGGAGGAGGCAGCAGAGGTTTCCTCAGAGATGGCTGAAATACTTTCAATGGCAGAAAGAGTGGTATCTCTGGAAATGCCCATGGTTTCCACATTTGAGGTAATAGTGGAGAGGGAAGTCACCAAGTGGGTAATCTGACCACTCATTTCATTAAAGGAATTTGTTGTGGTGTTTACTGCCTTTTTCTGGGTATCTACAATGGATTCCGCCTGTTTTGCCGTCTCCACCACATCATGTGTCTGGGCAATCATTTCTTCAATAATCTTGTTGATCTCGTTGGCAGAATTTAAAGACTGATCTGCCAATTTTCGAATCTGTTCTGCCACCACAGAGAAACCTTTGCCGGCTTCCCCTGCTCTGGCAGCTTCAATGGAAGCGTTTAGGGAGAGGAGATTGGTTTCCTCTGCAATATCATTGATGGCATCCACAATGTGGCTGATGGAACGAGAACGTGCTTCCAACTGTTTGATTGACACAATGACTTTAGAGGTAATTTGCGAAGTTGCCAGTGCACTATCATTTAAGCCAGACATGGATTCCATACCATTTTTGATGGAGGCATTGGTTTTTGTGGTCAATGTGCTGATCTGTGCTGTATTCTGAGATACCGTGGAGATCTTCATGGATAAGGTGTCCATCTGGGATAAACAGTCAGCAGAATCCACATCCAACTGGTTTACACCGAATTCAATATCAGAAATGGCATATTGAATATCCTGTGAAGTCTGCATAAAGGTAGTGGAAGAGCTGGATACAAAGGATGCTGCCTCCGTCAATTCATTGCTCATATCGTTTACATTCTGAATCAAAAGTTTCATATTGCTAATCATATCGGTAATTCCTTGGGTTAAAAGCTGAAATTCATCCTTGCGCCGAGTCTTTACCGCAATAGTTAAATCACCCTTTGCCACCTTGCGAAGCTGGTGAGTAATGTTGTTGATGGTGCTTCCAATACCGTTTGAAAAGTAAGTTCCAAGAAAAATTGCAAGAATGGAACTAATAATAACCAATACGATGGTATTGTTGCGAATATCCTTCACCTGAGCCAGAATATGGGACTTTGGAATCAGGGAGCAGAGAACTGCATTCTGATTGGAAAGTTTATGGAACAGGAAAAGATAATCCTTGCCATGTGTACTTATATCAGCGGCACCGCTTACTTCCTCGCCGTTCAAAGCTGTCCGAAAAAACTCTTCGGAAGTAAAAACAGCACTGCCGTCTTCATAAAATGCTTCCTTGGAGAGAATTTCTTTGTTGTCTTGTGTAATTAAGCCAACGACACTGTCTTCCCCCGCATCCAGAGAAGAAAGAGTATTCACAATGATATCCCGGCGTACATCCACCAGAAGAATTGTGTTAGAGCCTTGAAAATGTCTGGCCAAACGAATACCATATTTATCAGAAGAAGTATTTAAGGCATCATCCAATTCCGGCTGATTGCCAAACCAGTAGAAACCGTATTTATCCTCCTTCACCTGAGCACCGTCCTCTGTGGCAATATAAAGGGAGTAAAGGTTATCCACAGTGGATTGTGTTGTGGTGATGGAATCCACGGTATCGGAAATCAGATAGAAATTGGATACCAGTGGATCCGTAGTAACGGTCTTTCCAAACTGTGTCTTGTAGGAATTAAAAGTAGTACTCTGCTTGATGTTATCAGACAGATACAAGCCTTTGAAATAGTATTCCAGTTCTTGGGTATTCAAATATGGTTTATAATTGGACTGTACATTGGTAAAGGCTAAATCCAGATATTCTACCATCATTTTCATTGTCTGTCCTGCAGATTCCTCATATGTATCGGTAATACTATTAGAAGATTTGCTGTAGGAGGATACCCCTAAAATAATGATACAGATAACGATTACCATAAAAGCTGCAATCAGTTTAATTTTAATTCGCTGATAGAAGGGAATTTCCGCCATCTGCTGTTTTGAGGTTTGCGATAGCTTCTTTTTTTTAAAAAAGGTGCGAGAAAAAGAAGATTTTTCAGTTGTGTTTTTTGGTAAATTCATATAACTACCTCCTGCCTCCTAATGATATAGTTTACATATTTATATAATTTTAACAAAAAATTGAATGAAATTCAATAATAATTGTTAAAAAATATACTATTACTTTGCATATATGAAATATGCAAAAGGTACTGTTTGTAATATTGCCTGAGCAGGCAAAGAGAAAGATGGACAACAATAAATTTTACCCATGCGAGATGGCAGATTGCTTACGAAAAATGAAAGTGGTGCATCGTAAAAATTCATAATGGAAGTGGCAAAATATATAAAAAATCTATATTAATGAAAGAAAAAAGTATTCGAAATATTAAAAAATGAAGGAATGTAAGTTATGACTTGCAAAAATAATGGCGATATATTATACTAAGTAGCGTGAATAAAAGTGCGAGTGACAAGAAAATTATAAAATATAATTTAAGGTGGTGCAGATATGTCATTAAGATTATCAGAGAAAGCAATGTCCGTGAAGCCGTCATCCACACTGGCAATTACGGCGAAGGCAAAAGAAATGAAAGCAAACGGTGTAGATGTGGTGGGATTCGGGGCAGGAGAGCCGGATTTTAATACACCTGACAATATTAACGAAGCAGCAATTGATGCCATTAACGAAGGATTTACAAAGTATACCCCTGCTTCTGGTATTGTGGAGTTAAAGAAAGCAGTTTGCGAGAAATTTGAGAAATTTAATCATATTTCCTACCGCCCGGAACAGATTGTCATCAGCAATGGAGGAAAACATTGTCTTACAAATATTTTTGAAGCAATCTTAAATCCTGGAGATGAGGTGATTATTCCGACACCATATTGGCTAAGCTATCCGGAGATTGTAAAGCTGTCGGATGGTGTTCCTGTATTTATCCGGGGAGAAAGGGAAAATGGATATAAGGTAACAGCGGAACAGATTCAGGCTGCCATTACCCCTAATACAAAAGCATTGATATTGAATACACCAAGCAATCCCACCGGTATGATTTACACCCGGGAAGAATTAGAAACCATTGCTAAGGTGGTGGTTGAAAAGGATATTTATGTGGTTGCAGATGAGATGTATGAAAACCTGTTATACAATGGTGCAGAACATGTAAGTATTGCTTCACTGGGAGAGGAGATTTATAAAAGAACCATTACCTGCAGTGGCGTGGCGAAAGGGTATGCTATGACAGGCTGGAGAATTGGCTATATTGGAGCCAGTGCTGAAATTGCTAAGGTTATGGGGAGTATACAGAGCCACCAGACCTCCAATCCCAACTCCATTGCACAGAAGGCAGCCCTGGAAGCAATCGGCGGTCCTCAGGATACGGTGGAGAAAATGCGTTTAGAGTTTGATGAACGCCGCAAATATATGTATGAGAGAATATGCAATATGCCTCATGTATCTACCTTAGAGCCCCAGGGAGCTTTCTATATGTTTGTGGATGTTACAGAGGCTTGCGAGAAGGAATATCAAGGTGAAAAGATTGAAACAGCAGCAAGGTTTGCAGATATTTTGATTAATGATTATTCTGTTGCGGTGATTCCATGTGCAGATTTTGGTTTCCCGGATCATATCAGATTATCCTATGCCATCTCTGTGGAGTTAATTGAAAAGGGCTTAAATCGTATGGAAGAGTTATTAAAATCTTTATAAATCATAGGTTTAAGCAAGAGGTGTCGTAAGACACCTTTTTCTGTGTATAAAATTACGAAGAAAGGCAACTGTTCAGTAGGTCTGTGCATTTACTGCACAGTTACGAAAATTCGTAGAAAGGGAAGAATTGTAATCGGTGTAGATATGTCAGAAGAAATTAAGAGAATTAAGCGTGAGTTAGTGATGAAGGGCAGTATTATTGATATGTATAAAGACTACATACAGCTGCCGGGCGGTCAGATAAAAAAATGGGATTTTATCAAACATCAAGGGGCAGCAGCAGTGGTGGCTGTCACCAAGGAAGGCAAGCTTTTAATGGTGCGCCAGTATCGCAATGCCTTGGATCGTTATACCTTGGAATTGCCGGCAGGGGGAAGGGATAATCCTGATGAGCCAACCATTGTATGTGCCGCCAGAGAATTGGAGGAAGAAACAGGATATCGAGCTGAACATTTAGAGCATCTCATATCCCTTCGTACCACAGTAGCTTTTTGTGATGAACTTATTGATGTGTATGTGGCAGAAAATCTGATTCCCTCCCAACAGCATTTGGATGAGGGGGAGTACATTCATGTGGAGGAGCATGAGTTAGAAGAGTTATGTCAGATGATTTTTGACAAAAAGATACAAGATTCCAAGACAGTGTCGGCTATTTTGGCATATAAGCTGAAATATGGAAAGTGAGTCATATAACTGCATTCCACTGCATAGTTATATAAAAAAGTACAGGCAGGGATGAAAATGAAACGGATTGCAGGTATGCCCAAGAGAGGGAGACAGCAGATTCTGATTCTCTTTTTGGTTGGTTTTGCACTGGGAATTCTCTTAACAAATCTGTGGCTTGGCAATGCCATGGTCAGTGGAGGAATTATGAGTCGGTGGTTTCTAACTCAGTTTTTTTATACAGACATTGAGTTTTCTCATTTGTTTTGGTATGTGCTGGAAAAAAGAATGAAAACTTTTTGTCTGCTGGTTATTTTAGGATTTACCAGTGCAGGTACTGTGGTGGTATTTGGCTTTTTGTTATGGCTTGGAATCAGTATAGGAGCTTTTTTTAGTATATGTATTATGCAGACTGGAATTATGGGTATTTTACTGGCATTGGCTAGTTTTTTTCCGCAGTTTCTAATGTATATTCCGGTATTTCTTCTATTATTGTGGATGATAGAAAACAGAAAAGGAGCTTTGTCAGGTATGCGGGAGGAAAAACAAAGAAATATAAGGTTTGCCGCAGCACTTGTGTTGGCAATGATGGCTTTGCTGTTGGGGATCTGCATGGAAAGCTATTTAAATCCTTTTTTGTTGAAAAGGGTGATTGGTTTTCTATAAAATATCGTAATTGTTCAGAGTAAAATAAATTGTCCTAAAAACATGCATCGCATATTTTAGTTCAATTTGCCTGACTCGGAATAGTTGCAAAATATCTATATCTTGTTATGAAAAAGCCTCCGGTTTACAGATATGGTGGTGATGGCAAAATGCACAAAAAAAGCCGAAAATATAGGAAAAAATAGCATTGAAAAAGCACTGGGAAATGATTATAATAATAGCTACACGGTTTTGAAGGGACAAAATTTAGAGTGCAGAGGAAAAGAGATGGAAGAAGAAATACAAGAATTTATGAGTTATCTTGAAAATGTGAAAAAGACATCAGAAAATACCAGATTGTCTTATCAGAGGGATTTACATAAACTGCAGCGATTTTTAGGTCAGCAGGCAGTGTTGGATATTCAGGCGGTGACCATGACGAACCTGAACTCCTATATCCTATATTTGGAAAAGGAGCATTTTGCTGCCAGCACTATCTCAAGAAATATTGCGGCAATCAAATCCTTTTATCATTTTTTGTGGAGGAAGGGCAGTGTAAAGGATGATATATCGGAACAGCTTAAAGCACCTAAAGTCCAGAGGCAGGCACCGGAAGTTTTAACGAGGGAAGAAATGGAACGGCTGTTATGTCAGCCAAATGAAAAAACACCAAAGGGTATGCGTGATAAAGCCATGTTAGAGCTTTTGTATGCCACTGGAATTCGTGTCAGTGAGGTGATTGCCTTAAAAGTAGCAGATGTCAATTTAATGTTGGGTTATATTGTCTGCCGTGATACCAATAAGGAACGTTTTATCCCTATTAACCAGAGTGCGGCGGAATCCTTGAACAATTATCTAAAGCAGGCAAGAGATATCATAGTGGGAGACAATACCATCGACAATTTGTTTGTGAATTGCTCCGGGAGAAAACTCAGTCGTCAGGGGATTTGGAAAATGATGAAAGGTTATGCAAAAAGGGCAGAGATTGACACAGAAATTACGCCTCATACCATCCGGCATTCTTTCGCTTTTCATCTGATGGGCAATGGAGCGGATATTCATGCAGTACAGGAGATGATGGGGCATTCTGATGTGTCCAGTACTCAGGTATATGCCCATATGTTAAACAGCAAAATATATCAGGAATATAAAAAAGCACATCCGAGATTTTAATTCGGATGTGCTTTTTGCTGAAAAAATTTAAATTAACTCAGCAATGTTATAAATTAAGTGTTCAGAATCGTCCCAACCAAGACATGGATCGGTAATGGATTTTCCATATACATGGTCGCAGATTTTTTGAGAACCTTCCTCAATATAGCTTTCGATCATGACACCTTTTACAAGTCTTTCCACAGCAGAGTCATGTTTGCGGCTGTGAAGCACTTCTTTGACAATACGAATCTGCTCAAAGTACTTTTTGTTGGAGTTGGAGTGATTTGCATCCACAATAGCAGCGGGATTCTTCAAATCACGTTTTTCGTACATTTCTACCAGTTGGATTAAATCTTCATAGTGATAGTTTGGATGACAGCAGCCATGGGGATCTACAGCACCCCGAAGGATAGTGTGTGCCAAAGGATTGCCGTCGGTTTTCACTTCCCAGCCTCGATAGATAAATTCGTGGGATGCCTGTGCAGCCACCACCGAGTTTAACATCACGGATAAATCACCACCGGTTGGATTTTTCATACCAGCAGGCACATCCATGCCGCTGACTGTGAGACGGTGCTGCTGGTCTTCCACAGAACGTGCACCAATGGCAACATAAGCCAGAATATCGGAAAGATATCGATAATTCTCAGGATATAGCATTTCGTCAGCACAGGTTAAGCCGGATTCTTCAATGGCACGAATGTGCATCTTGCGCATTGCCACAACACCAGCTAAAAGATCTGGTGCTTTTTCCGGGTCTGGCTGATGTACAATTCCCTTGTAGCCTTCCCCGGTGGTACGAGGCTTGTTTGTGTAAATTCTTGGGATAAGGATTAGCTTGTCCTTAACCTTGTCCTGAACCTTGGCAAGACGGTTAGTATAATCACAGACAGAATCTTCATTGTCTGCAGAGCAGGGTCCGATAATAACTAAGAACTTATTGGATTCGCCGGTGATAACCTTTTGAATTTCTTCATCACGTTCTGCCTTTAAGGAAGCTAAATTTGCCGGGAGAGCGTACTCCCCGCGGATTTCTTCTGGTGTAGGTAATTTTTTTATAAATTCAAAGCTCATTTTAATTCTCCTTTGTTGATATGTCACTTATGTTCAAAACATAACTATTATAATACAGAATGGCAGGATTGTCGATTACTTTTTTCGCTTTTTTCATGAAAACGCAGAAAAAAATATGGAAAAAGTCTTTCCAATAACATTTTGTAGACTTGCCTGTGAAATTCTGCTATAATGCTTGATATATTGTAACTGTTCAGTACCTTTACAGTTACAATGCAAAAATCCATTTAAAATCGCCTTTGGCGATAGGATTTTTGCACTCCTGAATCATTTTTTTACGGTCTGTGCAGTAAATGCACAGACCTGATGGATAGTTACGATATATTATATAAAAAAGTGCTTTTTGGGGATTAGGAGGCAGAAAATGGAAAAAAGAACATATCTATGGGCAAGAACTTTGTGTCATTATGCAGGAGAATCGGAAGAATTTTTAGCTGATTTTTGGGAACGGCTACAGCTCTCCCAGGGGGTTTACGATGAATTTCAGTACTTTTTAGATCACGAAAGTTTTTTAGGTGCTTATAATATTGACGGCTGCACAGTGATTGACATTATGATTTGGCAGATGGACAGGTTTAAGGTGGAAATGGATATGGGCAAGACAGATATGCGGTGTAACCACCATAAAATGCTTCTTCTTGCCTTTGATACCATGTTGAAAATGGAAAAGAACCCAACAAAATACTTGAATCAGATGCGACAGGACACAGGATCTGATTATCCGGATAAATTCTGATATTTTAAAGTGGAGGAAACTATGAGAATTATTATTGCAGGCTGTGGAAAGGTGGGGCAGGCACTGACCGAGCAGCTGACGAAAGAGGAAAATGAGATTACGGTAATTGATTTAAAATCAAAGATTGTAAGTGAAATGTCAAACCGCCATGATGTTATGGGAGTGGTGGGCAATGGAGCCAGCCATCTGGCACAGGCAGAGGCAGGGATTGAAAAGGCGGATTTATTTATTGCAGTCACAGGTTCTGATGAGTTGAATCTTCTGTGTTGTCTTTTGGCAAAAAAAGCAGGCGACTGTCAGACCATTGCCAGAATCAGAAATCCTGAGTACAGTGCGGAGGCAAATTTTATTAAAGAAGAGCTGGGGCTTGCCATGGTTATCAATCCGGAATATGCTGCGGCAATGGAAATAGCCAGAGTGCTTCGCTTTCCTTCTGCCATTAAAATTGATACCTTTGCAAAAGGAAGAATTGAACTGTTGAAGTTTCGGGTGCAGGAAGATTCTGTATTGGGAAATCTCACAGTGATGGATATATCACAGCGTCTGCACTGTGATATTCTGGTTTGTGCAGTGGAACGTGGAGATGAAGTGTTTATTCCCCGTGGAGATTTTATTTTAAGAGAAAAGGATATCGTAGCCATTATTGCTGAACCCAAGAAAGCCAGTGATTTTTTTAAAAAAATTGGGGTAGTAACGAATCAGGTAAAGGATACTATCATTGTGGGAGGCGGCAATATTGCTTACTATTTGTCGCACACTCTGCTTTCTACGGGAATCAAGGTGAAAATTATTGACAAGAGCATGGAGCGGTGTGAACGGCTGCTGGAGCTTTTGCCCAAGGCAGATGTAATCTGTGCCAATGCCTCAGACAAGGGTGTATTGGAGGAAGAGGGCATGTATCAAACCCAGTCCTTTGTGGCGGTTACCAATATGGACGAGGAAAATATTTTGCTTTCCATGCTTGTGAAAAAAACATCGGATGCCAAGGTGGTGACAAAGATCAACAGGGTGGATTTTAACGAGGTGATTGGAGGGTTGGATTTAGACACTATTATCTGCCCTAAGAATGTGACAGCAGAATATATTGTGGGCTTTGTGCGAGCCATGAAAAACTCCATGGGAAGTAATGTGGAAACATTATATCGAATCATTGAAAACAAGGCAGAGGCATTGGAGTTTATTATTCGAAAGGAATCTGAGGTGACAGGGAAACCTTTGGTGCAGCTAAAAATAAAGAAGAATATTCTGGTGGCGTGTATTTATCGGCAGCGTCAGGTAATTGTTCCCCGAGGCTATGATGAAATGCGAGTGGGAGATTCTGTAATTATTGTCACCACCAATACCGGATTAAAAAATATTGAGGATATCCTTGGGAAATAGTTGAGGTGGGAAAATGAATTACAAATTGATGCGTTATGTGATTGGCTGGCTGATTATTTTTGAATCAGTGTTTATGTTTTTGTCTGCACTGGTGGCAGTCATATATAGAGAAAAAGCAGTATATTCCTTTTTAATTTCCATGGGCATAGGTCTTCTGGCGGGGGCACTTCTGATTGTGAGAAAACCTAAGAATAAAAGTATACATGCCAAGGAGGGGTTTGTAATTGTAAGTATCAGCTGGGTGGTATTAAGTATCTATGGTGCTTTTCCGTTTGTACTTTCTGAAAATATTCCCAATGTGCTGAATGCGGTATTTGAAAGTGTATCCGGATTCACCACCACAGGAGCTACGATCTTAAATGAGATTGAAACCCTGGAGAAGTCCATATTGTTTTGGCGCAGCTTTACCCATTGGATTGGCGGTATGGGAGTTCTGGTGTTTATCATGGCAATTTTGCCTTTGGCGGGGGGCAGTAATATCTATTTGATGAAGGCAGAAAGTACAGGACCGGACATCAACAAGCTGGTACCCAGAATGAAGAATACAGCCCTGATTTTGTACGGTATGTATTTTGGATTGACTTTGGTGGAGATATTTTTATTGCTGATGGCAGGGATGAATTTGTATGATGCCCTTACCACAGCGTTTTCCACTGCCGGAACGGGGGGATTTGCAGTTAAAAATGACAGTTTGGCAGGATATTCTCCGGCAATTCAGAATATTGTAACAATTTTTATGATTTTATTTGGCGTGAATTTTAACATATATTATATGATACTGTGCAAAAAATTAAAAAATACCATATTAAATACAGAGTTAAAGGTATATTTAGGTATTTTAGCAGCGGCAACGCTTGCCGTTGCCATAAATATTTATCATATATATGAGAATTTTGGTACTGCCATCCAGCAGTCAGTATTTCAGATTGCTTCTATTATGAGCAGTACCGGTTTTGCTACCACAGACTTTAATTTATGGCCGGAGTTTTCGAAAATGGTTTTGGTGGTGGTAATGATGATAGGTGCCTGTGCCGGAAGTACCGGTGGGGGAATCAAGGTCAGCAGAATTGTGATTCTTGGAAAAAGCCTTATCAAAGAACTGGAAATTAGTGTACATCCCAGAAATATTAAGAAAGTGAAATTGAATGGAAGATTTATTGAACATGAGGTTATCCGCTCGGTAAATGCTTTTATGGTTGCATATATTGCAGTGTTTGCCATATCCACCTTGCTGATTAGCTTGGATAATTTTGATTTTACCAGTAGTTTTACTGCAGTTGCTGCAATGATCAATAATACGGGACCGGGCTTGGAGGCAGTGGGACCGGTGGAAAATTTTGCGAAATTTTCAGTGCTTTCTAAATGTGTCTGCATTTTTGATATGCTGGCAGGAAGGCTGGAGCTTTTTCCCCTTCTGATTCTCTTTGCCCCTACCACATGGAAAAAATAGGAGGAAGCAATGCGAAGTATGGTATTTAAAATGGAACGGGAAGGATTAGTAAAAGTAGGAGACAGGGTGGAAGTGACAGAAGGTGTGCTTCCCACCTCCTATTATTACACCATTAAGCCGGCAGTAGCCATGTCAGCAAATTTCAAATTTAATGAACGTCTTACTGTAACCACAGGGGTGGTGACAGAAGTAGAGACTTTGAGCAGTGGTTATAATGTAACAGTGGAGTTTGAAGAATAGTGGTTACAAATCTTTCTATTGAAAAATAATTTCAACTATGATATAGTGCTCCTTGAGTGGTATCGGTAAGAACTGCATCAATGAGAATGTGCTGTCACAGGAACAATTTGTGGAGGTGATAGCTTGAAAATTGGAATTATAGGAGCCGGTAAAGTGGGCACAACTTTGGGAAAATACCTTTGTGAAAAGGGAATTGTTCTTACTGGAATTTACAGTAGGAACACTGTTCATGCCAAAGAAACTGCGGAATTTATCGGCATAGAGTATTATGAGGAGCTAAAGAAATTGTTGGATTTAAGCGATACCCTGTTTCTTGCCACACCGGATGGTGAGATTGGCAAGGTGTGGGATTGCATGAAAGAATACGATTTACAGGGAAAACTAATTTGTCATTTTAGCGGCTCATTGTCATCTGATGTTTTCATATCTTATGAAAGAACAGGAGCAACAGTCTGTTCGGTTCATCCGATTTATGCTTTCAGCAATAAATTTTCCGCATACCAGAATTTTTCGAAAGTAAGATTTACCGTAGAGGGCGAAGGAGCTTCCTTAATGAAAGAGTTTTGGGCAACCTTAGGGCATCCGGTAAGACTGATAAAAAAAGAGGATAAAACGAAATACCATGCTGCCATGAGCTTTGCCAGCAACCATGTGCTGGCTTTGATATCCACGGCAGAGAAGCTTTTGGAGGAATGTGGGTTTCAGGAGCAGGAGGCATACCGGACATTAGAGGATATTGTACTGAAAAATGCTGCAAATGGTATGCAGATGGGAGTGGTTCAGGCATTGACCGGACCAATAGAACGAAATGATTTGGGCACCATAAAAAAGCATTTATCTGTTTTATCCCCACAGGATACAGAGATTTATCGGGCATTGGGACAGAAGCTGATAGAGATTGCTGCTTTGAAAAATCCCAAGCAAAGTTATCAGGAAATGGAAGAAATCATTGGAGGAAGCAAGAAATGAAAACAACAGTAAATACATTTAAGCAGGCAAAAGAAAAGAAAGAAAAAATCACTATGCTGACAGCGTATGATTATTCTACCGCTAAGCTGGTAGATGAGGCAGGAGTTGAGTCCATTTTGGTGGGGGATTCTCTGGGAATGGTTTGTCTGGGATATGAAGATACATTGTCAGTTACCATGGAGGATATGATCCACCATTCGGCAGCAGTGGCAAGAGGTGCGAAATCAGCCATGGTAATTGCAGATATGCCTTTTATGTCTTACCAGACTTCAGTATATGATGCGGTGGTGAACGCAGGAAGACTGATAAAAGAAGGAAGAGCACAGGCAGTAAAGTTGGAGGGCGGTTTTGAAGTATGTGCTCAGATGGAAGCGATTGTGAAGGCATCCATTCCTGTGTGTGCCCATCTGGGATTGACCCCGCAGTCGGTGAATGCTTTTGGGGGCTTTAAGGTACAGGGAAAAGAGGAAGCAGCAGCAAAACGTCTCTTGGAAGAGGCAAAGGCAGTGGAGGCAGCAGGTGCCTTTGCAGTGGTATTGGAATGCGTACCGGAGAAACTGGCAACCTTTATCACTGGGCAGATTGGTATACCAACCATTGGTATTGGTGCAGGTGCAGGCTGTGACGGACAAGTGCTGGTATATCAGGATATGCTTGCAATGTATTCTGATATGGCACCAAAGTTTGTAAAGCAGTTTTGCAATGTGGGTGAAGTGATGAAAGAGGGCTTTCGTAACTATGTGAAAGAAGTTAAAGAGGGCACTTTCCCGGCAGAGGAACACACCTTTAAGATTGACGACTCCATTATTGAAAAGCTATATTAGACAAGAGTGATTGTTGAGAAAATAGAACACAGGCAGCAAGTCATGCAAGGAGAGAGAAGAATGCAGATTGTAAAAACCATTGAGGAAGTAAGAAAAGAAGTAAAACAGTGGAAGAGGGAGGGCTTCAGTGTAGGGCTGGTTCCCACCATGGGTTTTTTGCACGAAGGACATAAAAGTTTGATCGAACGTGCCGTAAAGGAAAATGACAGGGTGGTAGTAAGTGATTTTGTAAATCCCACCCAGTTTGGTCCCACAGAGGATTTGGCAAGTTATCCAAGGGATTTAGAGCGGGATGCCAAGCTTTGTCGAGAGGCAGGTGCCATGCTTCTTTTTCATCCGGAACCGGAAGAGATGTATTTTCAAGACAGAACCACTTCCATAAATATGGAAGGACTCACCAAAGAATTGTGTGGAAAGTCCAGACCGGTTCATTTTTCCGGTGTATGTACGGTGGTAGCCAAATTATTTAATATTGTCACACCGGACAGAGCCTACTTTGGGGAGAAGGATGCCCAACAGTTGGCAGTGATTAAGAGAATGGTGAGGGATTTGAATTTCGACATTGAAATTGTGGGCTGCCCCATTATTCGGGAAGAGGACGGACTGGCAAAAAGTTCCAGAAATACCTATCTAAGTCCGGAAGAAAGAAAGGCAGCGGTTATTTTAAGCCAGTCATTAAAAATCGGACAGGAAATGATTGCACAGGGGGAGAAGGATGCCCGAAAAGTGAAAGAGGCCATTGTTCAGAATATAACAACAGAACCGCTGGCAAAAATTGACTATGTGGAAATCGTAAGTTTTGATACCATTGAACCAATCAGTACCATAGAAGGTTCTGTCTTAACAGCCATTGCAGTTTACATTGGTAAAACAAGATTGATCGATAACTTTATCTTATCAGGGAAAGGAGAAACATATGACAATAACAATGTTAAAAGGTAAGATTCACAGAGCAGTTGTGAAACAGGCAGAGCTTAATTATGTGGGAAGCATTACCGTAGATCCGGAACTTATGAAGGCAGCCAATATCTATGAATATGAAAAAGTACAGATTGTAGATGTGGAAAACGGAAACCGTTTTGAAACTTATACCATTGCAGGAGAACCGGGCAGTGGCATGATTTGTCTCAACGGTGCAGCTGCCAGACAGGTACAGGTGGGAGATCATGTGATTCTTATGTCTTACTGTGAGATGACACCCCAAGAGGCAGAGACACACAAGCCTTATGTGGTATTTGTAGATGAAGAAAATAAAATCATTAAGACTTCACGTTATGAAAAATATGGAGAGTTGTCTCCTGTTTTATAGAGTTACCATGAATTATAATAACTATAAATGAGAAAATCCAGGATGTTACACAAATTTGTGTGTCATGGAAAGACACTACTCTATATTTACTCAGTTTCTGTTTTTGCATAACAAACAATTTATAATGTGTTTTGTGCAGTTTTTCGTATTTGCTCATTTATAGATAATAAAATGAAAAACAGATCATTTACCAAATATATTGTTAATTGAATATCAATGATAAATTGCATTAGTATCAAATGGGTAAACTGTGGATAGGAAAGGAAGAGAATTATGTTACAGGGGAAAACTGTAGTGCTGGGTGTAACCGGAAGTATTGCAGCCTATAAAATTGCCAGTTTAGCCAGTATGCTGGTAAAGCTTCATGCGGATGTGCATGTGCTTATGACAGAGAATGCTGCTAATTTTATCAACCCAATCACCTTTGAAACCTTGACAAATCATAAGTGTCTGGTGGACACCTTTGATCGAAATTTCAATTATAACGTGGAGCATGTATCGTTGGCAAAAAAAGCGGATGTGCTGATGATAGCACCGGCATCCGCCAATGTGATTGGAAAGCTGGCTCATGGAATTGCAGATGATATGCTGACCACCACAGCCTTAGCATGCCGTTGTAAGAAAATCATTTCTCCTGCCATGAATACAAACATGTATGAAAATCCAATTTTGCAGGATAACATAGAGACTTTAAAAAAATATGACATGGAAGTCATTGAGCCGGACAGCGGTTATCTTGCCTGCGGAGACACAGGATCCGGCAAGATGCCAGAGCCGTCGGTGCTGTTGGATTATATTTTAAAGGAAATCCACTATGAAAAGGATATGGCAGGCTTAAAGGTATTGGTAACTGCAGGAGCCACCAGAGAAGCCATCGATCCAGTGCGCTTTATTTCCAACCATTCCACCGGAAAGATGGGGATTGCCATTGCCAGAACTGCCATGGAGCGTGGGGCAGAGGTAACGCTCATTGCAGGGAATGTAACAGTGCCCCTGCCGCCTTTTGTGAATCTGAAAAAAGTGGTCAGTGCAAAGGATATGTTTGAAGCAGTTTGCCAGGCAGCGGAAGAACAGGACATTATTATAAAGGTGGCTGCAGTGGCAGACTTTACTCCGGCACATCCTGCCTCGGAAAAAATTAAGAAAACAGCGGTCTCCAATTCTAATATGCTGGAACTGACCGGTACCACAGATATTTTAAAGTATTTAGGCGAGCATCGAGGAAAAAATCAATTTCTCTGCGGTTTTTCCATGGAGACAGAGAATATGCTGGAAAATTCCAGAGCGAAATTAGAACGGAAAAAAGTGGATATGATTGTAGCCAACAATTTAAAGACAGAGGGGGCAGGCTTTGGCACAGATACCAATGTGGTCACCATGATTACCAAAGAAGAAGTGCGGGAGCTTGTTCAGATGGAAAAGGAAAAGGTGGCGGAATGTCTGCTGGACTTTATCATGGAACAGAGACATAGGAAAACTGTATAAAAGGAGTACACATGAACATTTTATCAGCATCAAAGATAACAAAAGCATATACGGACAAGATATTGTTTGAAGAAGTGGATTTTAGCATAGACTCAAACGATAAGGTGGGGATAATTGGCATCAATGGTACAGGAAAAAGCAGTCTTTTAAAAGTGCTTGCCGGTGTAGAGGAAATTGATTCGGGAGAAATTGTCACAGGCAGCCATGTGGTGATTAACTACCTTTCTCAAAATCCGGAATTTCCCAAGGACATCACTATTTATGAATATGTGACAGGCGAAAATAAAAGAAGCGGAGAGCATTGGGAATTGGAGGGGGAGACAAAGCGTATTTTAAATATCCTTGGATTTCAGGAATACGATGAAAAAGTGACACATTTATCCGGAGGTCAAAAAAAGAAGGCGGCATTGGCAGCGGCTTTGTTAAAACCCTGTGATCTTCTTATTTTAGATGAACCCACCAATCATTTGAACAATGCCATGGTGCTTTGGCTGGAAACTTACCTGAAGAATAGGCGGGGAGCCCTGATTATGGTAACCCATGACCGTTATTTTCTGGACAGAGTATGTAATAAAATCGAGGAAATTCACAGAGGGAAATTGTACAGTTATCAGACAAATTTTCAGGGATTTTTGGAATTGAAGGCTCAGCGTGAAGAAATGGAACTGGCAACCTATAAGAAAAATAAAAATATTCTTCGAAGGGAATTAGAGTGGATTAGAAGAGGTGCACAGGCACGTTCCACAAAGCAGAAAGCCAGAATAGAACGGTTTGAACAGCTCAGTGATACCAATAAAACACCAGAGCAGGTAAGCAGTGTGGAAATGAGTTCTCTCTCCAGCAGACTGGGCAAGAAGACCATAGAAGTCAAAGAGATTTCCAAAGCCTTCGGGAGCAAAGAGTTGTTTCATGGTTTTTCCTATATTTTTCTCCGCAGTGACCGTATTGGAATTGTGGGAGATAATGGAGCAGGAAAAAGTACACTGTTAAAGATTATTGTGGGAGAGTTAGAACCGGATTCCGGTTTTGTAGAACTAGGTCCAACGGTGAAAATCGGTTATTTTTCCCAAGAAAATGAAATGCTGGACATGTCCATGCGGGTGATTGACTATATCAAAGAAACCGCAGAATTTGTGAAAACCCCAGAAGGACTTGTCTCGGCTTCCAAAATGCTTGAGCGTTTTCTGTTTGACAGTACTCTGCAGTATGCTAAGATAGAAAAACTGTCAGGGGGAGAAAAGAGGAGATTGTATCTTTTAAAAATTCTTATGGGGGCACCAAATGTGCTGATTCTGGATGAACCTACCAATGATTTGGACATTCAGACTTTGGGGATTTTGGAAGATTATCTGGAAAAGTTTGATGGAATTGTTATTACAGTAAGCCATGACCGCTATTTTCTCGATAAAGTAGTTGACCGTATCTTTGCTTTTGAACAGGGAATTTTAAAGCAATATGAAGGTGGGTACAGCGATTACATAGAAAAGTCAGGCAGTCCAATAGAAGAACTGAATGTGAAAAAATCCGGCAAGGAGGCTGCCCAAGCGTATAAGGAACGCCCAAGAGAACGGAAATTAAAATTTACCTTTGCAGAACAGAAAGAGTATGAAACCATCGAAACAGATATGGAAGCATTAGAGCAAAAGGTCAGTGAATTGGATGCTGCTATTTTAAAGTCAGCCACAGATTTTGTAAAATTAAATGAACTGTCTAAAGAAAAAGAGGAAACAGAGCAGGCATTGGAGGAGAAGCTGGAGCGGTATGTGTATCTGACGGAGCTGGCAGAGAAGATTGCAGCAGCAAAGTAGGAAATGAACAACCAAAGTATTTGATAGTTGGCTTTGTTTTATGGAAAATAGTATATTATGAGTGGAAAGATAATCATTTGGAGAGTGTAATATAAAGTGTGTAAGTTACTGGTAACTAAACTTATGCACTTTATT
>CAMWHJ010000014.1 GCA_947174015.1 uncultured Lachnospiraceae bacterium
ACCGTAAGAAAAAGTGGATATAACAGGCAAAGAACCATTGCCGTAGGCAATTTTTGTATGGTTCTTTGCTTGTAACTATGAAGGTACTGAATAGTTACGAAAGAATAATGGCAGCGGATGTATGGTAAGGCTGATTTTTGGAAATACAGTACATCAGTAGAAAAAGAGAAAGAACGAGGAAATATGTATGAAAAATTTGTTGAGAACCGCATTGCATTCTCCCAGAGTTCATATTGGAAATGTGGAGAAGAATTGTCAGGAGATTGCAACATTTTATAAAGATTATACAGATAAGGCAGATATTATTCTGACACCAGAATTATCCTTGACCGGTTATACCTGCGGAGATTTATTTGGCAACAGGCATTTATTAAACAACACCTTGATGGGGTTATATGAACTTGCAAATCTTACCGGAGAATATGGGGAGAGTTCTGCCGCATTGGTGGTAGGACTTCCCTTTGAGCATGAGGGAGAATTGTTTAACTGTGGGGCGGTATTGCACAACGGCAGGATTCTTGCCATTGTTCCAAAAACTTATCTGCCCAATTACAGTGAGTTTTATGAGAAACGCTGGTTCAGCGGAAGAGAGTGTGATGCGAAGGAGATTTTTCTGGGAAACGGAGAGCATACATTGTTTGGAAACAATGTGCTTATAAAGTTGGGAACAGAAAAGAATTGGGTGCAGTTAGGGATTGAAATCTGTGAAGATGCATGGACACCCATATCACCGGGCAGACTGCTGGCAGTGAATGGGGCAGAGATTATATTGAATCTTTCTGCTTCCAATGAGGTGATCGGAAAGGAAAGCTATCGGAAAAATCTGGTGGGAAACATTTCTGCCACCTGTATCTGCGGCTATGCATACTGTTCCGCCGGAAGATATGAATCCACTTCGGATGTGGTATTTGGTGGTCATAATCTAATTTATGAAAGCGGAAAACTTTTGGCGGAGTCAAAGCCCTTTGAAGATAGGGTACTGATTTGTGACTTTAATTTAACAAAAATCCGCCATGACAGACTGGCAAACAAATCCTTTGCAGATGGTAAGAGGAATCATGATCAGAGACCATATGTTACGGTATTTGAAAACCAGAGTTTTGTTCCAAAGGAGGAAATTCTGCAAGCAGTGAAGATAACCCCTTTTGTGCCGTCGAAAAACCGTTTTCAGAGATGCCTTTCCATCTTCCAAATGCAGGTGGCAGGATTGCAGCGGAGAATTGAAACAACCAAAAGCAAGTGTATTGTGGTGGGAGTTTCCGGTGGTTTGGACTCTACTTTGGCATTGTTGGTATCTGCACAGGCAGTGAAAAATTTGGGACTGCCCTCTGCCACCGTACTGGGAATTACGATGCCTGGGTTCGGCACCACAGACAGAACGGCTTCCAATGCAAAAAAACTGATGGAGATTTTAGGCTGTGAGATCAGGGAAATCAGTATTGTGGATTCTGTGAGACAACATTTTCAGGATATTGGGCAGGAGGAAACAATCCATGACATCACCTATGAAAATTGTCAGGCAAGGGAGCGCACTCAGATCTTAATGGATGTGTCCAACAAGCAAGGGGGCTTTGTGGTGGGAACAGGAGATCTGTCTGAACTGGCATTGGGCTGGTGCACCTACAATGGAGATCATATGAGTATGTATGCGGTAAATAACAGTATTCCAAAGACCCTTGTGCAGACGCTGGTGGATGAAATGGGACATTATCTGGACAGAACCGGATTTGAGGGAATCGGTGAGGTGATTGAGGATATTATTGACACACCGGTAAGCCCGGAACTGCTGCCTCCAAATGAAGACGGCACCATAGCACAGAAGACAGAGGATACTGTTGGCAGCTATGTTCTCCATGATTTCTTCCTTTATTATACATTGAGATATGGAATGACACCTCAGGAAGTATATGAGTTGTGTAAGACGGCGGTGAGACAAAGTGAGGAATACCAATTTAGTGATGAGGAGATTAAAAAGTGGCAGCAGGTATTCTATACTAGATTTTTCCGTCAGCAGTTTAAGAGAAACTGTATGCCGGACGGAGTAAAGGTGGGAACCGTATCCGTAAGTCCAAGGGGAGATTTGCGGCTGCCGTCCGAGGTGGAATTTGAGGAGTTTTTGATAAGAGAGTAAGGAAAAGACTTATGAAAATCAAGGAACAGGAATATTTAGAGAATTATGATATTACCAAATATGAGAGACCTTCCATTGCCACAGATATGGTGGTTTTTACCATTGTGGAGGACAAAGAGGAAAGCAATTATAGAAAGCTGTCGGATAAGCATCTGAAAGTATTGATGATACAGCGCGGCCAGCCTCCCTTTCAAAATATGTGGGCATTGCCGGGGGGATTTTGTAAAAGTACAGAGACGGTCTACGAAGCAGCAAAAAGGGAATTAAAGGAGGAGACCAATGCGGATAGAGCACATTTAGAATTGTGTGGTGTTTTCAGCGACCAAGGCAGAGATCCTAGAGGGTGGATTATTTCCCAGGCATTTATGGCATTGATTAACAATGAAGTAGTGAGAGTGCGAGCAGGTGGAGATGCATGGGAAGCGAAATGGTTTCGGGTGTCTTTGAAAAAGATTCAGGAGACAAGCGAAAAAGGGGAGAATGGAGGAAGCTGCATTAACACGTATCGCTTAGAACTGAACTGTGATGAGATTTGCCTGTGGGCAGTGGTGTCAGAGGAATTGCTGTATGAGGATTATCATGCTTCCGTGGAATATAAGCTGATAGATTCCGAGGGAATCGGATTTGATCACGGTAAAATCATCACATATGTGCTGAAGAAACTTCGTGATAAGGTGGAGGAGGATGGAAAAATTGTTTTTGATTTACTGCCGGAAGTCTTTACCCTTTCGGATTTGCAGAAAGCCTTTGAAATTATTTTGGACAAGCCCTTCCTTTCCCCAAATTTTCGACGCAAAATTTCCAAATATGTGATAGAAACGGAACATACTTTGACTGGTGGCGGACACAGACCTGCCAAATTATTTCGGAGGAATGTGGAAGAATTCTATCGATAGAGGGAGTGAGTGTCTTTCGGAAGGCTGTTACAAAAAATTTATAAATATGTGACAATTTTCTTGACATATCTATTCTATCTGTGCTATTATAACATAGTCGTCATGACATAGGGGCATAGTTCATCGGTAGAATAAGAGTCTCCAAAACTCCAGAGCCGGGTTCGATTCCTGGTGCCCCTGTTTTATAGTCAGGGTAGAAAAAGAAAGTCTTTTTATTTAGAGGTAAAAGGCTTTCTTTTTTTACTGATAAGTAAATAGAAAGGAGTTTCTGTTCTTCACAAAAAATACACAAATATATCGTATGATAGACACAATTTCCACATATTCTTAATGAGTATGGTTTTATAAGATATGAAACATGGAAAAGTTGTAACTGTTCAGTAGGTCTGTGCATTTACTGCACAGACCGTAAGAAAAAGTTGATATAATAGGCAAAGAACCATTGCCGTAGGCAATTTTGCATGGTTCTTTGTTTGTAACTATGAGGGTACTGAATAGTTACGAAAAGTTCTTGATAGGAGGAGATTTTAATGATTGAAATACGGCATTTGACAAAAAAATATGGCAGTCATATCGCTGTGAACAACTTAAATCTGACCTTGGAGAAGGGAAAGATTTACGGATTTTTAGGGCCAAACGGTGCCGGAAAATCCACTACCATGAATATGATAACCGGATACCTTGCACCCAGTGACGGAGAGGTGATTGTAAATGGTCATGATATTTCCAAGGAGCCGGAGGAGGCAAAAAAGAGTATTGGCTATTTGCCGGAGCTGCCGCCGGTGTATCCGGATATGACCGTAGGCGAGTACTTGAAATTTGTGGCAGAATTAAAAGGAATTAAGAAAGCAGAACGGGCAGAAGCCATTCAAAATGCCATGGAGCTTGTAAAAATCAAGGATATGGAGAAACGTCTTATTAGGAACTTATCCAAGGGCTACAAGCAGAGAGTGGGGCTTGCTCAGGCAATTATTAACATGCCTGAGGCGATTATTTTAGATGAGCCCACAGTAGGTCTGGATCCAAAGCAGATTATTGAAATTCGAGATTTAATCAAGGGGTTGGGTAAAAATCATACGATTATTCTAAGTTCACATATTCTGTCGGAAATCAGTGCAGTCTGCGATTACATATTTGTGATTTCCAAGGGAAATTTGGTAGCCAGTGATTCCACAGAAAATTTGGAACATCAGTCTGGCAGCAGCAGGATCATAGAAGTTACCGTAAAAGCAGAGGAAAAGAAGGCATTGGAGGTAGTAAAAGCAGTAAAGGGCGTGGACAGTGTTCGAGTACTGGAAGGGAAAGAAACAGGAACCTGTTGTCTTCAGGTGACTGCTAAGAAAAAGAAAGATGTCAGAGAGGGACTGTTTTATGCTTTGGCAGAGGCAAAGATGCCAATTTACCAGATGAGCACTGCAGGAAATTCTCTGGAAGATATTTTCCTGTCGTTGACTGGAGAGCAAAATAATTTAGAGACAGAGAAGAAAAAACTGCTGAAAAATATTCAAGAGCTTGATGAGAAAACGGAAGCAGAAAACAAGACAGAAGAAGGGAGTGAGGAATAATGAAAGCCATATATAAAAGAGAGCTAAAAGCATATTTTCAGTCTTTTACCGGTTGGCTGTTTTGTGCTGCAACTCTTTTTGTAATCAGTTTATATTTTACCTCTTATAATTTAGGCGGAGGTTATGCATATATTGCCTATGCTTTAAGTGCAGCGGCATTTATCTTCATCATTTTGATTCCCATTTTGACCATGAGAATATTGGCAGAGGAACGGAGACAGAAGACAGACCAGTTGATCTTAACAGCACCAATTTCCGTATGGAAAGTGGTGGTGGGTAAGTATCTTGCCATGCTTACGGTATATATGATACCTATTTTGATTGTGTGCACTTACCCGATTATCATGAGTTTTTTTGGAACCGTAAGTTTATCCGAATCCTATGCGGCTATTTTTGGATTTGTACTGTATGGGTGTGCCGGAATCGCTTTGGGGTTATTTATCTCCGGCATCACAGAAAGTCAGGTGATTTCCGCAGTGCTTTCTCTGATTGCCATGTTTTTAACCTATATGATGTCAGGCGTATCAAATCTGATTTCTGCACAAGGAAATATTCTGACGAAGATTTTAAATTGTGCTGATTTTGGTTCCCGTATCACTTCTTTTTACGATGGAACCATATCGGTAACCGGAGTGGTGTATTTTGTGTCTGTGTCAGGTTTATTGTTATTTTTTGCCACCCAGACCATACAAAAGAGAAGATATACCGTGTCCACCAAGAAGTTAAAGGCAGGTGCTTACAGTTCCACTATGATTGTGATTATCACAGCGGCGGCAGTATTTGTAAATTTAATGGCAAATGAATTGCCGGAAAGCTTGCAGACCATTGATGTCACCAGCAATAAGCTGTATTCCATCACAGAGGATACCAAGAATTTCCTATCTACCTTGGATGAGGATATCACCATATATGTGTTGGCATCAGAAAGTAATCATGATACTAATGTGGAAAAAACACTGAAAAAGTATATGGAGAATTCAAGCCATATTAAAATGGAATATAAAGATCCAAGTGTTTATCCGGGATTTGCTTCCAGTTATTCCGATTCCACACTTTCCACCGGAAGTTTGATTATTGAAGGAAGTAAACGTTCCAGGGCAATTAATTATAACGACTTATATGAGACAGAATATGATTATTATACTTACAGCAGTACCACCACAGGTTATGACTGTGAAGGTCAGGTAACCAGTGCTCTTGCATATGTAACAAGTAATAACAATGCCAAAATCTATGAACTTACCGGTCATGGCGAGACGGAAGTGCCAGAAAGTTTTATGAATACATTAGCCAAGGCAAATGTGGAATCCGAAAGCCTGAATCTCATCAGTGCCGAAGGTGTTCCGGAGGATGCACAGGCAGTGATTGTAATGGCACCCCAGAAAGACTTTACTCAGGAAGAGGCTGATAAGCTGAAGGAGTACTTGAGAAAAGGCGGAAACATGTTGCTGAATCTGGGATGGACAGAGGCAGAAATGAATAATTTAAGTTCTGTTTTGGCAGATTATGGATTAACTGTGGGACGTGATGTGATTGTGGAAACCAGTCAGTCCGGATATACTCAGAATCCCTTTTACTTATTGCCCACCATTGAATCTACGGAGATTACCAGTTCTTTGTCAGGAAATTACTATATTTTTATGCCTTACTGTATTACATTAGGTCAGGACAGCACAAATGAGACAGCCAATATTACTCCATTGCTGACCACCAGCAGTTATTCCTATGGAAAGGCAGATATCCAGAATGCTCAATCTTATGATAAGGAAGAGGGAGACAGCGACGGACCATTCAATGTAGGTGTGATGTCAGAAATCACAGTAGATACCAGTGCTGCTTCAGAAGTAAAAACAACCACAGATGCAGAGCCGACCGACAATGGAGCAGGGGATGCAGAAGAAGGAACCACTAAGACCAGCAAGATGATTGTCTATGCCAGTGACAGTGTTTTCACAGAGCAGGCGGACAATATGGTGGCAGGCTCAAACAGTCAATTATTTAGAAATAGCTTAAACAGCATGATTACAGTGGATACCAGCATTTCCATTCCGGTAAAGGACTATGATATGAATACGCTCACAGTGCCTGCATTACAGAACGCTATTATCGGAATAGTAACGACCATATTGGTGCCGCTGATCCTGTTGATTACAGGTATTGTCATCACTGTAAGGAGGCGTAAAAAATAATGAAGAGCAAACAGTTGATTATTGGAGTTGTTATTTTAGTGCTTTGTGTAGGCGGGTATTTCGGACTGCGTGCCTACAATGCCAATGAAGAAAAGAAAGAAGCAGCAAAGACAATGACACCAGTAGGAGTGAATCAGGAGGATATCACGGGGTTTACTTATGTGTATGATGAAGGAATCCTTATTTTTGAAAAGGATGGAGATAACTGGCTTTATAAAGACAACACAGAATTGGATATGACAGAAGATACCATCAACAGTATGCTGGAGACGGTGTGTACTCTGACCTCTGAGGAAATGGTAACTGCGGAAAATCTGAGTGATTATGGATTTGACACACCGGAAAATACCATTACACTGATTACTGCGGAGGGAACTACGGAAATTGCCATTGGCATGTACAACGATATGCTTTCTAAATATTATATGAATATCAATGGTTCCAAGGATATGTATCTGATTGCCGGTGATGTGGTAACTGCTTTTGACCGCAGTCTGGATGATTTGACTGTGGTGCAGGAGGAAAGCGAGGATGAGGAATAAATTTTAAAATTGTAATTCTCAAGGAAATCCGCTATACTAATGAGAGATTGTTAGTATAGCGGATTTTTTGTGGTGAGAAAAGAAAGGACGTGAAATGGTTATGGCAAGGACAGTGGGAATTGGGATACAGCAATTTGATAAGGTAATAGATGGGAACTATTTTTATATTGATAAAACTTCTTTTATAAAAGAATGGTGGGAGAGTGGCGATGATGTAACGCTTATTACCCGCCCCCGCCGTTTTGGAAAGACATTGAATATGAGCATGGTGGAGCAGTTTTTTTCTGTGGATTATGCAGACAGGGGAGAATTGTTTGAGGGGCTTGCCATCTGGCAGGAAGAGAAGTATCAAAAACTTCAGGGAACTTATCCTGTGATTAGTTTATCCTTTGCAAATATTAAAGAACCGGATTATGAGATAACAGAGTATCGTATAAGACAGTTGCTGATGAAACAGTATGAGAAAACTTCCTTTTTATTGAAAAGTGAAGTATTGTCGAAAGCAGAAAAGGTATATTTTGAAAGAATGTGCAGTGATATGGGGCGTGCAGATGCACCTATGGCACTGTATCAATTATCAGATTATCTGCAACGCTATTATGGAAAGAAAGTTATTATCCTGCTGGATGAATATGATACACCTATGCAGGAGGCTTATATAAATGGTTATTGGAATGAACTGGTTACTTTTACCAGAAGTCTGTTTAATGCCACTTTCAAGACAAATCCATTTTTGGCAAGAGGAATTATGACTGGAATAACACGAGTTAGCAAGGAGTCCATTTTCTCAGATTTGAATAATCTAAAAGTGGTAACTACGACTTCAAATGAATATGCCACTACTTTTGGATTTACAGAAGAAGAGGTATTTGCTGGGCTGGAGGAATGTGGACTTTCAGCTCAAAAGGAAAAGGTAAAAAGGTGGTATGATGGTTTCATTTTTGGAAATTATTCAGATATTTATAACCCATGGTCAGTGTTGAATTTTCTGGATACAGGAAAATATAGCACTTATTGGGCAAACACCAGTGCCAATAGTCTGGTGGATAAGTTAATCCGGGAAGGCAGCAAAAGGGTAAAGACCACCTTTGAGGAACTTATTAAGGGAAAAACGATTCAGTGTCCTATAGACGAGCAGATTGTGTTTAATCAGTTGGATCACAGTGAGAGTGCTATCTGGAGCCTTCTGCTTGCCAGTGGTTATCTGAAAGTACTGAGCAAAGAAAAAGAAGATGAAATTACAGATTCTGTCCGTCCAAAATATGAATTGACCATTACTAATTATGAGGTAAGGCGGATGTTTCTGTGTATGGTACAGGACTGGTTTAATGAAACGGGAGGAGATTATAATGATTTTGTGCAGGCACTGCTTCGTGGAAACTTAAAGGAAATGAATGCCTACATGAATCGGGTAACATTACAGACTTTCAGTTATTTTGATACAGGAAAAAATCCATCAGGAAGAGAGCCGGAGCGCTTTTACCATGGATTTGTATTAGGCTTGATTGCGGAGCTTGGCAGGGACTATGTGATAACTTCCAACAGAGAAAGCGGATTTGGGAGGTATGATGTAATGCTGGAACCAAAAGAAACCAAAAATGATGCAATTATTCTGGAATTTAAAGTCCATGAGCCGGAGGAGGAAAGTACCTTGCAGGAGACTGTAGCCGCAGCCCTCGCCCAGATAGAGGAAAAGCAGTACGAAGCCGCCCTCATTGCGAAGGGAATCCCAAAAGAGAGGATTCGTCGGTATGGATTTGCCTTTGAAGGAAAAAAAGTGCTGATAGGAGTGAGCTTGGGAAAATATATGAAGGAAATATCGTAACAGAAGAATTGGAGAATTGTTTAAGGAGATTGATTTATCTGAAAAAAGGGAACGGGTATTCCTAAAATATTAAGAGAACTTAAGCAAAATGGTTCACCAGAGCCTGAGTTTGATATGGATGAGGAAAGAACAAGAATGCAGATTATTTTGATTTATTTGGAAACAAATAAAGAAATAAATAGTGCTGTTGCAGAGATATTGTTGGAAGTTGAGATAAAGACGGCAAGTCGTTTACTGTTGAAAGCTGAAAAGCTAGATATCCTTAAAGGCACTGGAAAAACAAAAAATAAGGTATATTTTAGAGAATAATGCAAATGGATGTCATAAGAATGGATTAAGAAACTATCTCCATCATTAGAAAAATGATGGAGATAGTAAATAGGTTGTTAATTAAATTTGTTCATAGCATCTAAATAGTGTCTGCTGATTAAACAATAATCTCTTGATTTTATTGACTTTATGCTCATTTATTAAGGCTTTACACCTTTTTCGCTTTTTGCTATAATAAAAATAGTAGCAAAGTGAAAAAGAAAGGTAGTGATAGCATGGCAGACAATGAAAAACTTGATCTAATTCTTTCAGAATTGAAAGAAGTTAAACAAAAAGTAACTGGCATAGAAGTACATTTAGAAAATGTGACAGATAAAAACATTCAAACAGTAGCAGAAGGTCATCTTGACGGAATAGCATAAAATACATATCAACCAATCAAAAAAAGGTGTAAGGTCTTATTAAGTTATTAAGGTCTTGCACCTTTTAATTTTGGTTTATTTATATAGAGTGTAGCAATTTGTTTTTAAATGTGGTATGTGGAGATAAAAAGGATTGGTTTATTCCAGTCCTTTTGATTTGGGAAAGAGAAAAGCTATTTTGTATATTTTCGGACGGCATTGCTCCTGATATGGACATCCGACACAATGATTTCTCTCAAATGAAACCCTGCACTGTCTGGTTGTTTTGTTATATGACTGGCTGACAGGCTCATGTCCTGCCGCACAATGGTTTTGACCCCAGCATCATGACATTGGGAGTGAACAGTAACGCATAAAATACCTTTCACTGCTGCCTTTTCAGCCAATGAATTGCCAAGAAGCATATTCCATGTTAAAATGGTATAAAAAAGGAAGGCGATTAACCATGACAGAAAAGAAAAAGATGCAGGCAGGTGTTTTGTATGATGCCAATTATGACCAGGAACTTTTAAAGGAGCGTACGGCTTGTAAGGATTTGTGCCATAAATTTAATCAGCTTTTGCCCTCCCAGAGCAAGGAACAACAGGAATTGATGAAACAGATCCTGGGGAAGACAAAGGGAAATTTTTTTATTACGGCACCTTTTTGGTGCGATTATGGATATAATATTGACATTGGAGAAAATTTTTATGTAAATCATAATTGCGTTATTTTAGATTGTGCCAAAGTGACCTTTGGGGATAATGTATTTATTGCACCGGATTGCGGCTTTCATACGGCGGGACATCCTTTGGATGTGGAACAGAGAAACCAAGGCTTAGAATATGCGTATCCAATTACTGTGGGAGATAATGTGTGGATAGGAGCAGGCGTACATGTGCTGCCGGGAGTAAGTATTGGCAGCGGTTCGGTGATTGGCGCCGGAAGTCTGGTGAATCGTGATATTCCTGAGGGAGTACTGGCGGCAGGAAATCCCTGTAAAGTGATTCGAAAACTGACAGAAGAGGATAAGAAAAAATATTGGAAAAGGACAACCGTTTAGGAGAGAACTGATTTTGCATGTAACTGTGAAAATATGGGACAGTTACATAAGGAGAATTATAACAACAGGTAAAAGAAAGGGAGAAAATCATGGGGAACCGACAATCAGAACCTCCTGTTCATTACAATTGTCTGATTGTAGATGATGAGACAGAGTTAGCCAAAATGACCTGCGAATACTTTGAGATGTTTGATGTGAGCTGTGCCTGTGTGGAGGGGGCAGCAGAATGTCTAGATTTCTTGAAAAGAAATCAAGTAGATATCCTTTTGCTGGATATTAATTTAAAAGAGGAAAGCGGCTTTGCCTTGTGCAAACAGCTTCGCAGTCACTGGGATATTCCCATTCTATTTATCAGTGCCAGGCAGAGTGATGATGATATTTTAATGGCACTGAATATCGGTGGAGATGACTATGTGAAAAAGCCCTATACCCTCAGTGTGCTGTTGGCAAAGGTGAAAGTAATGCTGAAACGTATGACTGCCATGGAACAGCCAGCGAAGGAAGAAGTGGCAGATGAAGTTTTTGTGCTGTCAGAGCAGACTATGAGTGTGTTCTTAAAGGGAAAAGAAATTTCCCTAAAGGGGAAAGAATTTGCTCTGCTGAAATGTCTTTATGACCACAAAAACACCATTGTTACCAAGGAACAGCTTTTTGAAATGGTGTGGGGAAATTCCTTTTACGGTGATGGTACCTTAAATGTACATATCCGAAAACTGCGGGAAAAACTGGAAAATAACCCCAATGAACCGGAATATATTAAGACGGTGTGGGGCACAGGATATATTTTAAAGGTTCCGGAGTAAACAGATGGTTCAAAAGGTGTGGTGAACATATGAAAGTTAAGAAAATGGTCATTATCTATACGATTTTGATGGCAGGTTTCTTTTTTCTTCTGGTAAGACCTTGGGGAACAAAAGAGACAGAACTGCACAATATGGTGTATTATAATGAACAGAAAATCCGGATAGAGCAGGAAATTGTACAAGGAAAAGCATTAGAGGATATTGAGAGAGAATATGGCTGTGAAATTTTTTTTGTCACAGAAGATAACTACAATATTTACCTGAATCAGGCATTGCAGAAGGAAGCCTTGATTTTGGATTACATGGAAGGAGAGAAACTGACAGGGAAAATCGTGTGGAGCCAAAGGGAAATCAGGTATCAGAAATTAGAGAAAGAATTGCTGTACAAGGGAATTTGTGTGTGGGTTCTTTTGCTGGTGGGGGGATATCTGTTATTCTTTTATTTATATCTACAGTTTCTTCGCCCCTTTCACACCTTGGAACAATTTGCCAGACAGATATCCAAGGGAAATCTTGAATTTCCCCTTCCAATCAAGAAAAGAAATTTCTTTGGTGCTTTTACGGAAAGTTTTGATATTATGCGGGAGGAGCTAAAGCGAGCCAGAGAAAGTGAATATCAGGCGAACCGCAGTAAGAAAGAACTGGTGGCAGAACTGTCCCACGATATTAAGACGCCCATCTCCACCATACAGGCAACCTGTGAAGTATTGGAGGTGAAGGAAAAAAATCAGGATACGCTGGCGAAGGTGGCAGTGATAGCTGCAAAGGCAAAAATGATAGATGAGCTGGTGGGAAATTTGTTTCATGCTACTTTAGAGGAGCTTGCGGTGTTAAAGGTAGAGACCGTGGAAGAAAGTTCTCTTGTTCTGGAAGAAATGTTTCAGGGGCTTAACTTTTACGATAATCTGGTAATGGACAATTCCGTTCCCCCATGTCTGGTTTTTATGGACAAATTGCGGCTGCAGCAGGTGATTGATAATATTATCAACAACTCATGGAAATACAGCGGTACCGAGATAGTGGTTACCTTTGTAGAAGAAGAAGGAGGCATTCTCATCAAAATCAAAGACCATGGAAATGGCGTAAATCCAGAGGAACTGCCCCTATTGCAGGAAAAATTTTACCGAGGCGGCAATGCCAAGGGAAAATCGGGTACCGGTTTGGGATTGTATCTTGCCGGCATGTTTATGAAACAGATGCAGGGAGGGATGGAGTATTATAATGAAAAGGGCTTTGTGGTAGAGCTTTTTCTTCGGAAGGTGTAAGGATTTGTAACTGTTCCGTAGGTCTGTGCATTTACTGCACAGACCGTAAGAAAAAGTGGATATAACAGGCAAAGAACCATTGCCTAAAGTAATCAAACTGTAAATCAGTTTGATTGCCTGCTTGCACCCATTGCGTAGCAATTTTCATGGGTGCAATACCCGAAAAACAATTTTGCATGGTTCTTTGCTTGTGACTATGAAGGTACTGAATAGTTACAAGGATTTTAGAAACAGTTAAGAAATGGGCAAGAAACAGATTAAGATTTTTCAAAAGAGAACTGCTAGAATAAGAGATGTCAGGAAGAATCCGGCATCTTTTTTCGCGTAAATTAAGTAAAAATAAGCAAGACAAAGGGTAGGTATTGTAACAGTTCAGCTTAGGACTTTGCACTGGGTATTCCATACCTTTACACTTACCCGTCAAGAAAGGAAGATAGCAAGATGAAATCAATATTACAGGCAAAAGATTTATGTAAGACCTTTTCCAACGAAAGCGTTCAGCAGCATGTTTTGAAAAATCTTAATTTTACCATGAAACAGGGAGATTTTACAGTGATTATGGGAAACTCCGGTTCTGGCAAAAGCACACTTTTATATGCATTGTCCGGCATGGAACGTCCCACCTTGGGAAGTATTTCCTATCAGGGAGAGGAGATTACCGGTTACAGCAATGACAAACTGGCAGTGTTTCGCAGGAATCATTGTGGTTTTGTGTTTCAGCAGAATTATTTGAATCATACCATGAGTGTATTGGACAACATTATGGTATGCGGTCTTTTGGTGAGTAAAGACAGAAAGGCGGTGGCAGAAAGAGCAAAGGAGCTGCTGCTTCAAGTGGGGCTTTCCCAAGAGGTGTTTCACAAATTCCCCACTCAGCTTTCCGGCGGTGAGGCACAGAGAGTGGCAGTGGTGCGGGGGATTATCAATGCACCGGAAATTCTTTTTGCAGATGAACCCACAGGAGCCTTGAATTCCCAGAATACCGAAAATGTCTTAAATGTATTTACAGAACTGAATGAAGCGGGGCAAAGTATTGTGATGGTTACGCATGATATGCGTTCAGCCAGACGCGGCAATCGGGTGTTGTATCTAAAAGACGGAGTAATTACCGGGGAATTGAATTTAGGTGCTTACGAAACCAAGGACCAGCTAAGACACCAGAAGCTTCGAAACTTTTTGCAGGAAATGGGGTGGTAGTATGGGAAAATTTCTTTTTATCATAAAACATAATCTAAAAAAGAAAAAGTCTGATGTGGCAGTATTGATTTTTTTAATCGCCTTGGCTTCCCTGCTTTTATATACCAGCATTTCTGTTTTTCTCGGTATGGGCAGTGTACTGGATGAAGCGTATCAGGCGGCAAATACAGCGGATCTTCTTCTTATAAATAACAGTGACCAGAAGAAATTAGAAAAACTGTTGGGAGAGCAGCAGGAAGTGGAAGCGGAAGAAACTGCACCTGTACTGTACTTTCTTCAGGCAGATTATAGAAAAGAAGGGGAAGCAGAAAAGAGTCAAATGGCTTTTCTGATAGGTGGGGTGGAGGAGCCCAGAACCATTGGGCTGCTGGCAGGATATGATAAGACAACTGTGGAGCGGAATGAAATATTGCTTCCATATTATATGAAATCATCGGAGGGCTTTGCCAAAGGAGATACCATTTTTTTGACGTTGGGAAAGAAAGAGTATTCCTTTCAGATAGCAGGTTTTGTGGAAGATCCCATGTTTGCCATACCGTTAAATATAAATCTGTACCGGGTATATATCAGTCAACAGTGTATGGAAGAAATCGGTGCAGATAATTCAGAGGTAAAACTTTTGGAATATAAGGTGCGTCTGAAGAGGGGGTATGACAGCTTTGAATTTGAAAAAAAGATGACATCGATTTTAAACAAAGAAATGCCGGAGTTATCTGGACTGGGGGTGAACTGGACCACCATGAAAGGCGGTGATGGTATCATGTCTTTTATTAGTATGGGAATTGTGTTAGTATTTTCTGTGTTGCTTATGGTGGTAATTTTATTGATTATGCGTTTCAGTATTTCCAATTTCATGGAGATGAATCGAAAAAATACTGGGACTTTACAGGCGGCAGGATATACCACGGCACAGATGATGTTTACCACCCTTATGGAAATGGGAACCATTGCCGTGGTGGGTATATTTTTCGGGCTTCTTCTGGGAGTGGCAGGCAGCAATGTGATAGGCAGCTTTGAAGGGATGATGTTAGGAGTTTCCTGGACACAGAGTGGCAGTGTGAAAGGGGCAATGGCTGTTATTTGCACCATACTTGGAATCGTGCTTTTGATAGCTTATCTGTGTGGCAGAGCCTACAAAAAACTTTCGGTACTGGACTCTTTGCGGGGAGGGATTTATAATCATAATTTCAAAAAGAATTATTTTCCTTTTGATAAGGTAAAACTGCCGCAAAGTTTGATATTTGCAGGGAAAAGCTTTATGCAGGAAAAGGGAAAAACCATTTCTTTATTCTGCATTGTGGCAGTTCTGGCTTTTTCCTCTTGTGTAGGATTGGGATTGTATGAAAATTTTGGTATAAGTACTGAGGTCATTATGAAAATGGCAGGGACAGAAACAGGAAATTTGGCAGTTGCAGGTGAGAATTTAGCACAGATAGGAAAAAATATAGAACAATGGGAGGAAGTGGAGAATGTACTATTTGCTGGCACAGTTTCCATAAGTGTGGAAAGCGAAACGGAGGAAACTACGGTAACTTGTGATGTATGGGAGAACCCATCCCTGCTTCACAATGAAATGATAATCAATGGCAGAGTACCAAAATATGAAAATGAGATTGTATTGACTACCAGCATTGCAAAGCAGTTGCACGTAAAGATGGGAGATACGGTGTATGTTACAGGAACAGGAGAACGGCTGCCTTATCTGGTGTCGGGAATAGACCAGAAAATGAATAACATGGGCTTAAAAACCATGCTGACTGCTGAGGGAATAGAACGGTTAAATGGAGATTTTTTGGTATCCTATCTATATATATACACCAGGGAGGGTGTGTCTTTTGAAGAAATGGAGCAGAAACTTAGGAAGGGATATCCAGAAAATGAGGTACTTGATGTGGAAAGACAAGTAAAGGAGGTTACCACAGGGGTCAGTTTTGCCATGGCAGCAATTTGTGCGGTGTTTGTGGTGATTACCATATTTGTGGTGACACTGGTGGAAATCCTCTTGATCAGGGCAAAAATCATTCGAGAACGAAGAAATTATGGAATTAACAAAGCCTTGGGATTTACCACCAGGCAGTTGATGGCACAAACCATGATGATGAATCTTCCAGTGATTGTTTTGGGTTCTGTCTTTGGGGTAATATTGAGTAATTATCTTATGGAGCCTTTGTTGGTAGCCGGTTTATCCTTTTCCGGATTTGAGCAATTTCAGATAACCATCAGTCCTGTATTTCAGGTGGTTACCATACTGGGAATCTTCTTGGTGGCATTGACAACATCTGTGTTTTCCTCATTGCGGCTGAGAAGAATTGAACCGGTGGAAATGATTCAGGAAGAATAAGAAAATATAAAATATGAAAACTGCCAAACCATTCTTGACCTTTCCTTTCCGAAGTGATACTATAAAAATTGTGTGAGACTTTTATAAGTACGCATGAATTGTTGTTAGTTATGTATTAAAAATAAGAGAATACAGGAAAAATACGAGGTGTAAGAAATGAAGAACAGTTTTGACAGTTTAATTGCAAAAGTATCAGAGTGTGAAATCAAGAAAGTGGCCGTGGCCGTGGCACAGGATTCCGAGGTGTTGGAAGCAGTTCGGGAAGCAAAGGAAAGAAAGATTGCAGATGCCATTTTAGTTGGTGACAAGGCAAAAATGGAAGAAATTGCAGCATCCTTAAATATGGATTTGTCCCAGTTTGAAATCATTGATGAACCAGATGTGATTGAAGCGTCATTAAAGGCTGTTAAGCTGGTACATGATGGAAAAGCAGATATGTACATGAAAGGACTTATTGATACCAAGAACTTCTTAAAGAGTGTATTAAATAAGGAAGTGGGTTTGCGAACCGGAAATGCACTGTCTCATGTTTGTGTATTTGAAGTGAAAGGCATCGATCATCTGTTATTCTTAACAGATGTGGCATTTATGACTTACCCAACCTTGGAGGAAAAGGTACAAATTATTGAAAATACGGTACCAGTAGCACAGGCGTGTGGTGTATCATGCCCGAAAATTGCTCCCTTGGCTGCGGTAGAAGTGGTAAATCCTAAGATGCCGGTCACCGTAGAGGCGGACGAACTGACCAAAATGTGTGAAGAAGGAAAGATTAAGGATTGTATCATAGACGGTCCATTGTCTTTAGACCTTGCCATCGATCCAGAGGCAGCAAAGCACAAAGGTGCTTTAGACAGAAAGATTCAGGGAGATGCAGATATCCTTTTATTCCCGGACATCCATGCAGGCAATCTTGTATACAAGGCTTTGGTGCACACCGCAGAAGTGAAGAACGGATGTATCTTAACAGGAACTAAGGCTCCGGTTATCTTAACTTCTCGTTCTGATACCTTTGAGACAAAGGTAAATTCTATTGCATTAGCAGCAGTGGTTGCTGAGACTATGAATAAATAGTAACTGTTCAGTAAGTCTGTGCATTTACTGCACAGACCGTAAGAAAAAGTGGATATAACAGGCAAAGAACCATTGCCGTAGGCAATTTTAAATGGTTCTTTGCTTGTAACTATGAAGGTACTGAATAGTTACAATAAATAATAAGGAGGCAGATTATGTCAATCAAAAGTTTAATTATCAATCCAGGTTCTACTTCCACAAAAATCGGTGTATTTGAGGATGAAACCCTTTTATTTGACCAGACACTTCGTCATCCCACCGAAGAAATTTCCAAATACGATTCCATCGTAGCTCAGAAGGATTTCCGTAAGGAAGTGATTCTTAATGTGCTGAAGGAAAAGAATTTCGATATTCAGGAATTAGGCGTTGTTGTGGGCCGAGGTGGTTTATTAAAGCCAATTTTAAGCGGTACTTACGCAACCACCCCAGAGTTGATTCGTGATTCTGAAATTGGTGTACAGGGACAGCATGCCTCTAACCTTGGCAGTATTCTGGCAAAGGAAATTGCAGATGAGGTTGGAGTACCATCCTACATTGTTGATCCGGTTTGTGTAGACGAATTATCTGACGTGGCAAGGATTTCCGGTCATCCGGAACTGCCAAGAACCAGTATTTTCCACGCATTGAATCAGAAAGCGGTGGCAAAGCGTTATGCGAAGGAACATGGCAAGAAATATGAGGATTTGAATCTGATTGTGGTACATATGGGCGGTGGAGTATCTGTGGGTGCTCATGAAAAGGGCAAGGTAGTGGATGTTGCCAATGCTTTAGAGGGCGATGGTCCATTTTCACCGGAAAGATCCGGTGCGGTACCTCCAGGAGCTTTGGTGAGAATGTGTTTTAGTGGAAAATATACAGAGCAGGAAGTATACAAGAAAATTGTTGGCAATGGCGGAACGAATGCATATCTTGGAACCAACGATATGCGTGATGTGATTGCAGGTGCCAATGAGGGAAAAGAAGAATATCAGTTGATTTTTGACGCTTTTATTTATCAGATGGCAAAGGCAATCGGTGCTGCCGGTACGGTGTTAAAGGGCAAGGTAGACCAGATCGTGGTAACCGGCGGTATTGCATATTCCGAACTGATTGTCAATGCAATTAAGGAGAGAGCCGGATTTGTGGGCGAATTTACGGTGTATCCGGGTGAGGATGAATTACTGGCATTAGCACAGGGAGCACTTCGTGTAATGAAGGGCGAAGAAGAGGTTATGACTTACTAATTAAAAGGTAAACATCATTAGATTAAATTAAATAAGAAAGGACAGACCTGCTAAGCGGCAGCAGGTCTGTCCTTTCCGTATTCTCTATTCATGCAGCATATGCCGGAATGATTACATTTTAAAAATATTCATGTTTTGTTCTAACTTATTAGCCACATTCTTAAGCTGAAATGCATTGTCAGAAATGTTATTTACAATTCTGCTGACCTCTGTAACGGAAGAAGATGTCTCTTCAGCACTAGCAGCATTTTCCTGTGCAATAGCGGTGAGATTCTGTACAATGTCCACAACATTTACCCTTGATTCATCCAACTGTTTGGTTTTATCAGAAATCTTGTTGACACCTTCAATGGAATTTGCAATACCTTTCTTCACTTGTGTAAAGATTTGATCGGTTTTTTCTACATTTCTATTTTGGTTGTTCATGATTTCTTTTACTTCGTCCATAGTGATAACAGCCTTTTGTGAATCAGAAATCAAGGAATTAATAATATTTTCAATCTGACGTGTGGACTCATTGGACTGTTCGGCAAGTTTTTGAATCTGGGAAGCAACAACCGCAAATCCCCTTCCCTGTTCACCGGCTCTTGCCGCCTCAATGCTGGCATTTAAGGATAACAGATTGGTTTCTTCTGCAATGGCTGTAATAAGAGAAGTGGCCTCCCTGATTTTCATGGCAGATTTATTTGTGGTGTTGGTTTGCTCATAGATAATGTCTATGGCATCTATGGCCTGTCTGTTAATTTTTTCCAATTCTGCCAATGTGGAAGATGCCTCATCACTGGAAAGTTTCATTTCATTGGCATTGTCAATGAGGATTTCAACTTCCTTTGTGGTTTCTTCTACCATATTGCCCATTAACATTACATATTCTGTTGCACTCTGGGTTTCGTCAGCCTGGGAGGAAGCACCCTCTGAAATCTCAGCCACAGCTTTTTCCACTTGTTTCACTGTTGTGGCAGTCTCGGAGGCATTGATATTTAAGGAATCAGATGCCAGAAACAACTGCTGGCTTTGTTCTCTTAAATCGGCTATCACTTTAGCAAGCTGGCAGCGCAGTTCTGCAACCGCCCGACTCATCATACCTGTCTCGTCTGTTTTTGAAATCAGTTTTTTTTCGTCCTCTATTTCGGAGAAATCCATATGTGCCAAACGTCCCACGATTCCTGTTGCCCGAATTATGGGTTTGATAGTTATGTGTACAATTATGTATCCGAAGATACTAAATAAGATAACTAAAAAAACTGTCCATCCAATACCTACCCAAGTAACGGATATAATATCTTTTAATATGTCATCTTCATCAGCAGATATTACAAGAATACATTCGCCGCCACTGGTGATATAATATGCGGCATATTTGGAGACTCCTTTGAATAGGTACTCTACTACTGCCGGTTCTGGAATTGCACCATTTTTCAACTGTTCTACTACGCTGGTTACCACTTCGTTTTCTACGGGAGCCCCCACTTTTTCAGCAGTTGGATGATACATCATGGTACCATCAGCAGATACCAGATATGCATAACTGGAATCCACCCCTTTCAGACCCACACCGTTCAATGTGGCATCTAAATTGTCATAGGCAGTCGTTGTATCATATCCCTGCTGTTCTATCTGTTTCTCAATAGCAGCACCGTAAGCGGAAGTCAAGTCAAATAAATAATGCTTATTCAGTTCCATTAAATGTTGTCTGGTATTACTGATAACTACCAGACTTAGTATACATGCCATAGCAGTCATGGCAAATACCAATAGTGCTGTTATTTTTGCTTTGATTGATTTCATAGCATGAACAGTATTAAGTTGTCCCCCATTAAATTTTTTTTCTTCTGCCAAATTTCCCACTCCTCACTCTGATTTAGTATATAGGTGTTTGCGAAACAAAGTCTACAAAGCCCTTAACGTTGGTTGAAATTTTAAGAGTTATGTACATCAAATACTTTTTGAGTTTCACAATATCCAATTAAGTATATAGAAATTGTACCAAAAATATGGTTTTATTATAGCAAATTGCCAATTAAAATGCAACTAAAAGCATCCAAGACGCTTCAAGAGTTACTATGTATTACATATAGAAATGTTCTATAATTTTCAATCGAATGATGTTTCTTAAAAATATAAAACATTTGGGTTGTATCCTTATTGTAAATATGTTATAATATGCAAAAGTATCATATAGAAGAATGTTTTGGAGTGCAAGGAGGATACTGGAAATGAGAAAAAAACTTTGGATATTTGTGTTGTCATTAGGAATATCTGTTATAGTATGTATGAATCCAATGATTACAAAGGCACATATGAAGAGTGATACCATTGAGAAAGTACAGAATAAACAAAAGAAAGTGTTGGAAAAGTGGAGCAGAAAAATAGGGAAAAGGTAGACACTGCATTACAATTGTGCAAAAAGAATGGTAAAAAATCTGCCCAATATTTAAACGAGATAAAAGAAGATAAGCATGACTTTGAAACAGGAGTTAGAGAAGTACTGAATGAGTATTATTTAATGGAAAAAGAACAGAGAGGTGAATTAGGAAGTTTTGTTGACACCTTAGATGAGTCGGCAAAACTTATACTAGAACACTATGAGGAGGCAGAGCAGGAGCGAGAAAACAGCGAGAATCTAAATTATGAAACGGAAGAAGTTGTGGTAGCATTTCCTTATGGAACCAGTTTAGAGGAAATTGAGACAATAGTTGGGGAAACGGCTTTAGACTATGAAATCATAGATTCAGGAGATACCTATATTGATGAAGAGCTTCCGGATTATAAAAAAGAGCGGCTTGAGAAACTGAAGGATTTTCATTCAGAGGTGATTATCTTAGCTAAGATTGGTTTGGAAGATACGGTAAAAAGGGCAGAAGAAAAGTTTGAAGCTAATAATTGTGTGGTAAGTGCCTCAGAAAACTCTTTCTTAGAGGCTGAGGGAACTATTGAGACATCTTCAGGAAAAGTAACTCTTAATGATCCAAAATTTAATGAAGATGTCCAGTGGCATATGAAAACAATTGATGTTCCGAGAGCATGGAAGAAATTAAAAACTATGGATGGTACGAGTGAAATCTGGGTGGCAGTAATTGATTGTGGTGTGCAAATGAACCATCCAGATCTAAAAGGTAATTTACTTACGAAGTATTCTGTGGATGTGACACAAAATAATAAGAAACTAATAGATTGTCCAGACAAAAAACATAAACTGGGGCAGTATACAGGGAGTCATGGTACTATGGTTGCCGGGATAATTGCAGCAAAAAGCAATAATGCTACTATGGGAGCAGGAGTTGCAAGTTTCTATGACAACGAGAAGGATATCAGTGCGTGCAAGATTATGGCAATTAAATGTGATGATTCTATTGAAGGCAGGCATATAACAAATGCACATTTAGCAAGTGCAATTAATTATGCAGTATTCCATGGAGCAGAGGTGATAAATATAAGTTATAGTGCACCACAAAAAGATTATGCTGCAACAGATTTTAAAGCCGTACAGAATGCAATTAACAAGGCTATGGAAGTTGATTCATGCGTGGTGGCAGGTGTGGGAAATGATTATTCTACAACATTACGCTATCCCGCAGCGTTTGATAATGTCATTGGTGTTGGTGCAACACAGCCGAATAATAAAATGACAACCTATTCGAATCAATCTGCGGCGGTGGACATTGTTGCACTGGGAGGAGAGACGGATGTGAAAAAAATTTTTTCTACAGCTCCCACCACATTGAAAACAAATGGTTATGCTTATGGAAGAGGAACTTCTTATGCTACACCACAAGTGGCAGCTACTGTGGCGATGATGCGCAGTATCAACTATAACTTGGAACCAAAACAGATGTTGACACGATTACAGAGCTGTTCTACTGTGACAGTAAAGGGAACCATTGATAAGTCAAAAGAATTTAAATTGTTGAATGCAGGAAAAGCCGTAGCATTAACCAAAGAACCGTAAGAAGGGAGGAAGGGTTATGAAAAGTAAATCGAAAAAAATAATAGTATCATTTATGGTATTTGTAATTTTGCTTGGAAATTTTAATCTGGAATCCAAGGCAGAGGTGATAGGAAAGCGAACATGGAAAGGATTTGTATATACCGGATTTCCGGAAACTCCCGAGGAAGAAAAGGAAGATTGCTGTCTTACGATTTTAAATTATACAGGAAACAAAAAAGAACTTACCATTCCCACGGAGATTAAGGGGATGAAGGTGGTGAATGTTAGTAGCTTAAGCAAAGCAAAAAATCTAAAAACACTCCATATTCCCAATGGAGTTGAAGTAAGATATGCCATTGGAGATGCTCCCAAACTAAAAAAAATAACTGTCCGGAAGGATAACCCGGAATACTCTGTGAAAAATAATATGCTGTTAAATAAGAAAGGAACAGTACTATTGGGATGTCCGGGCGGGTATACTACATTAAAAGTGCCCAACAGTGTGAAAAGGATTGATTGTGAGTGTTGCTATAAAATGAAAATAAAGAAAATAGAATATGGAAAAAATCTAAAAAAGATTGGAGATACTGCCTTTTATAAATGCAATCATTTAAAGGAAGTCACCATAGATAAAAACGTGCAAAGTATTGGCAGACGTACCTTTGCAGAATGTGCAAATTTAAAGAAAGTTGTTCTGAAAAAGAATGTGAAGAAAATAGGGGAAGGTGCTTTTTACAACTGTAACAATTTGAAAGAAATATATATTTATAATAAGAACTGTAAAATATATATAAATTCCTATTATGCTTCTCGTGTCATACCCGATGGAACAACAATTTACGGCAAGAAAGGATCAACTGCCGAGCAGTATGCGAAAAAATATAAATTAAAATTTGTGGAGATCAAATAATAGAAAGCAAGCTTTCTATTGTCATGAGTAAAGAAAGCCGCGAAAATGCGAAAGCATTTTCGCGGCTCTGCAATTTTACGGATACAGTTCTCCGATTCTGCTAATTCCCACATAAATATTGGAAATTTCATACCATGTAGGATAATCCACCACACCGGTGACAGGCAGGTTAAATATCTGTTGGAATGTTCGGACTGCCTCGGCAGTGGCAGGACCATAGACACCGTCAGCCGTGATGCGTGGAATGGCAGTGTAGGTCTGAGCAATTCTGTCCAGTTGCTGCTGCATTTGGCGTACTTTGGCACCACTGGAGCCGATGCTTAAATTATAGCCCGGCCAAGAGGCAGGAATCCCGGAGATTTGTTCCGCAGTATTGATGTACATGTCATCTCCATAATAGTAGCGTATGATCTCGACGGGAGTGTATCCCTGATCCCCCAGATATTTACTGCCCCATTGTGTCATCCAGCCCCGGTCAAGGCATTGTACCTGCTGGCCGTCACAATACTGGGTTAAAATGGGTTGCTTTACATTGGGACGGGACAAATAATTTGCGAAGATCTCATCCACCACATAAGAAATATTTTCAAAAACATTACGTCCATGAATCCATTTGTGATCATAGGCAGTGGAAGATGTGATGGTGAAATCGTAGCCCTTGTTTCTATACCATTCGGTATATACCCGATTCAGCGTAAAAGAAAGAATTGCCAGTACGTTGGCACGAATGGTGGTTTCCGGCCAGGTGGCATAAATTTCACTGCTGGCAACATTCTTAATATAATCCTTAAACCGTACATAGTGATCTGTGGCAGAACGGTCATTGGGAGGACCGTCATGGACAATCACATATTCTGGTACCACCACCCGGCTCAGTACAATTTCTCCGCTTTCATTTACCGGCTTGATTTCATCTTCCGGAATTTTTGGGGGATATTCTCCATAGAGGGTGTGAGGACCAATGACAATATGTTCGCTGCTTTTGTCGGTCTCTGCCAAAGGTGTCATGACCACATCCTGCAGAGCCTCCACACCGGACATCAATTCAATGCCGCTTACATTGACCGGCTCATAGCCGGGGGCAGTGACCTGAATGGTGTATTCCGCATAGGGCTGATTTTGAGCCGGCTCCATGCTGTATTCCAAGGGTGGTGTGTCTAAGGTAATATTCTCTGTTTGACCGGAAGAATTGGTGGAAAGAGTTTCCAGAATAGAATCCGGCTGTCCTGTGTAGGATAAGGTAATAGTAGCTCCTTCAATGGGAACCTGCCCCGTTTGGGAATGGATGCTGATTTGCAGTTCCCCCTGATCAACATGATTTTGAGTATCCTGCTGCATATATAATCGAGACATAGGATAATCCTCGCCTTATTCATAAAATTAGTAGAGTATATGCTGGGGCAGGGAAAAATATACCTGATTAAATGTGAACAGCAGTGCTGACGGTTTCCATATTGGCAATTTCAGCATTTTTATTTAGGGTAGCGGCATAGAGAAAGCCGGTGATTAAAATAGCCAGCACCCCAATCCCCACAATAATAATATTGCCAATTTTCTTTTTTGGTATCTCCACGTATTTAAACTCATTATTATTATATTTCATAAGCTGTACTCCTTTTGCCATAAGGTGTCAGTAAAGTGGAAAGTACAGGAACTTTCACACAACACCGTTTTGGGTGCAATTCACAACAACAAGATTAGCTTAGCAGAAAAATCTGAAAAATACTTTAAAACTATGTGGAGAATTTCTTAAGAAAAACGAAAGGTAATTTTTATGGTAAAGGCCTCATCAAAAGAAAACAGAACCTGACAGAAAAGACAATAAGTACAAAAAAACGGTTGAAAAAAGTATTATAATATGATAAAATTTTTACAATTTGAGCAAATCTAAGAAAGGACAAAGGTGTACTACATGAAAGCTTTTCTGATACTTGAGGACGGAACCACATTTACCGGAACCAGCATCGGTTCCACCAAGGAAGTAATTAGTGAAATCGTTTTTAACACATCTATGACAGGGTATTTGGAGGTATTGACCGACCCATCTTATGCCGGACAGGCAGTTGTTATGACTTATCCATTAATTGGTAATTATGGTATCTGCCATGCAGATATGGAGTCCATAGAGCCGTGGCCCGATGGCTTTATTGTCAGGGAATTATCCAGAATGCCCAGTAATTTCCGAAGTGAGGATACCATCCAGCATTTTTTAGAGGAGCATGACATTCCGGGAATCGCAGGAATTGATACCAGAGCCCTTACGAAAATTTTGAGAGAAAAGGGTACCATGAACGGCATGATTACCACCAGGGAAGACTATAATCTGGAGGAGATTCTCCCAAAATTAAAGGAATACACCACAGGAAACGTGGTAGAAAAGGTAACTTGTGCCCAGAAGAGCGTACTGCCTGGTGAAGGCAAGAAGGTTGCCCTGATGGATTTCGGTGCAAAGAACAACATTGCCAAAAGCTTAAACGAACGTGGCTGTCAGGTAACGGTTTATCCGGCAGGAACCAAGGCAGAGGAGATTATTGCAGATGCACCAGACGGAATTATGCTTTCCAACGGTCCGGGAGATCCCAAGGTATGTACCGAAATCATCCAAGAAATCAAAAAGCTTTATGATACGGAAATTCCTATTTTTGCCATCTGCTTAGGTCATCAGTTGATGGCACTGGCAACCGGTGGGGATACCCATAAGATGAAATATGGACATCGGGGCGGAAACCACCCGGTAAAGGATTTGGAAACCAACAGAGTGTACATTTCATCACAGAACCATGGCTATGTGGTGGATATGGACAAGATGGACAGCAGTGTGGCAGAGGCAAGTTTTGTGAACGTAAATGATGGAACGGTGGAAGGTTTAAGATACAAGAATAAAAATATCTTTACCGTACAGTTTCATCCGGAGGCTTGTCCGGGACCACAGGACAGTGCGTTTCTATTTGACAGATTTATGAAGATGATGGAGGTAACGGAATAATGCCTAAGAATCCAAATATTAAAAAAGTATTGGTTATTGGTTCTGGTCCAATTGTCATTGGTCAGGCAGCAGAGTTTGATTATGCAGGAACACAGGCGTGCCGTTCCTTGAAGGAAGAGGGCATAGAGGTTATTTTGGTAAATTCCAATCCTGCCACAATTATGACAGATAAAGACATAGCAGACAAAGTGTTTATTGAGCCCTTAACCACAAAAGTATTAGAGCAGATTATCCTTCAGGAAAAGCCCGACAGTGTGCTGCCCACCCTTGGCGGACAGGCGGGCTTGAATCTTGGTATGGAATTAGAGGAGTCCGGCTTTCTTGCAGAGCATGGAGTAAAGCTTTTGGGTACCACAGCAGCTACCATTCGCAACGCAGAGGGACGTCAGGAATTTAAAGACTTGATGGAGAGAATCGGTGAGCCCTGTGCAGCTTCTGAAGTGGTGGAAACCGTAGAGGATGGTATTGCATTTTCCAATAAGATCGGCTATCCGGTGGTGCTTCGCCCTGCTTATACTCTGGGAGGTTCCGGCGGCGGTATTGCCAATAATCAGGAAGAATTGGAAGAAATTCTTGCCAATGGTCTGCGGTTAAGCCGCGTAGGACAGGTGTTGGTGGAGAGATGTATTGCCGGCTGGAAGGAAATCGAATATGAAGTAATGCGTGACAGCAACGGAAACTGTATTACTGTATGTAATATGGAGAACATTGATCCGGTGGGTGTACATACGGGAGACAGTATCGTAGTGGCGCCATCTCAGACTTTAGGAGATAAGGAGTATCAAATGCTCCGTTCCTCAGCCTTGAAAATCATCAGTGAGCTGGGAATTACAGGCGGATGTAATGTGCAGTACGCACTGCACCCGGAAAGCTTTGAATACATTGTTATCGAGGTAAATCCTCGTGTAAGCCGTTCTTCTGCACTTGCTTCAAAGGCAACTGGCTATCCCATTGCCAAGGTTGCTGCCAAGATTGCCTTGGGATATACCTTGGATGAAATTAAAAATGCCATTACCGGAAAGACGTATGCCAGCTTTGAACCTATGCTGGATTATTGTGTGGTTAAGATTCCAAGACTTCCTTTTGACAAATTTATCAGTGCAAAACGTACCTTAACCACCCAGATGAAAGCCACTGGTGAAGTGATGAGCATCTGCAATAATTTTGAAGGTGCATTGATGAAGGCACTTCGTTCTTTAGAGCAGCATGTGGACAGTTTATTATCCTATGATTTTTCAAATTTAGACAATGAACAGTTGGAAGAGGCACTGCACAGAGTGGATGACCGCCGGATCTTTGTGATTGCAGAAGCCTTAAGACGGGGTATTGGCTACGATAAGATTCATGAAATCACCAAGATTGACAAGTGGTTTATTGATAAATTTGCCATCTTAGTGGAGATGGAGCAGAGATTAAAGAGAGAGCCATTGACCAAGGAATTGTTAGCGGAAGCGAAGAGAATTGAGTTTCCGGATAACGTTATTGCAGAATTAGCCGGAAAAGAAGAAAAACAGATTAAGGCACTTCGTCAGGAGGCAGGAATTAAGGCAGCCTTCAAGATGGTAGATACCTGTGCCGCAGAGTTTGAGGCATCTACACCCTATTACTATTCCTGTTTTGGCAGTGAAAATGAAGTCATTGAGACCAGCGGTAAAAAGAAGGTGTTAGTCCTTGGGTCTGGTCCCATTCGAATCGGACAGGGAATAGAGTTTGATTATTGTTCCGTTCACTCTACTTGGGCATTTAAGGATGAAGGATGGGAGACAATTATTATCAACAATAATCCGGAAACCGTAAGTACGGATTTTGACATTGCAGACAAGCTTTATTTTGAACCACTGACTGCGGAGGATGTGGAAAGTATTGTAGAGATTGAAAAGCCAGACGGTGCAGTGGTACAGTTTGGAGGTCAGACAGCCATCAAGTTGACCGAAGCATTGATGAAGATGGGCGTACCCATTCTGGGTACTTCCGCAGAGAATGTGGATGCAGCAGAGGACAGAGAGGTTTTCGACCGGATTTTGGAGGAGTGCTGTATTCCAAGACCGGCAGGTCATACGGTATACACTGCTGAGGAAGCAAAGGCAGCCGCCAATGAGCTGGGTTATCCGGTTTTGGTTCGTCCCTCCTATGTTTTGGGCGGACAGGGTATGCAGATTGCCATTTCCGATGATGATATTGACGAGTTTATCGGAATTATCAACCGAATTGCTCAGGAGCATCCGATTCTGGTAGATAAATATTTGGTAGGCAAGGAAATTGAAGTAGATGCGGTGTGTGATGGTGAGGATATTTTAATTCCCGGTATTATGGAGCATATTGAGAGGGCAGGTGTACACTCAGGTGATAGTATTTCGGTATACCCGGCACAGTCTTTATCAGAAAAGCAGATTAAAATCATTGTAGAATACACCAGAAAGCTGGCAAAGGCATTGCATGTAGTTGGTTTGATTAACATTCAGTTTATTGCCTTTGGAGAAGAGATTTATGTTATTGAAGTGAATCCGCGTTCCAGTCGTACAGTGCCATATATTTCCAAGGTAACAGGTATCCCCATTGTGAAACTGGCAACCAAGGTTATTATAGGAAATACCATAAAAGGCTTGGGATATACACCGGGATTACAGAAAGCAGCAGACTACATTGCCATAAAGATGCCGGTATTCTCCTTTGAAAAGCTGCGGGGAGCAGATATCAGCCTGGGACCGGAAATGAAGTCCACCGGAGAGGTGCTTGGCATTGCATCTACCTTTGAGGAGGCATTGTATAAGGCATTCTTGGGAGCAGGCTTCAGCCTTCCAAAGCATAAGCAGATGATTATCACAGTAAAGGATGCGGATAAGCTGGAAGCTGTGGATATTGCAAGACGATTTGAGGCTTTGGGCTATAAGATTTATGCCACCAGAAGTACTGCAAGGGTATTGAATGAAAACGGTGTGAAGGCATCCAAGGTCAATAAAATTGAACAGGAATCTCCCACCTTGATGGATTTGATTTTAGGACATAAGATTGATTTGGTTATTGATACTCCCACCAATGGCCGGGACAAGAGCAGGGACGGCTTTTTAATTCGCAGAAATGCCATAGAAACAGGTGTCAATGTGTTGACCAGTTTAGATACGGCAGAGGCATTGGTCACCAGTATGGAAACTGCGGACAGGCAGCATTTAACTTTGATTGATATTGCAACCGTACAGAGTATATAAGCATATAGCCTAAGGAAAGAATACCCTTTTGGGTATTCTTTCACACTTTACGATACCAGTTCATAATGGTAAAAGAAAGGAACAGTTATACCAGTCATAAATGAAAATCAGGATACATAGTATAGAAAGGCAGGGGTTAGGCATCTATGAAAAATTTATTAATTGCACAGTCAGGCGGACCAACAGCAGCCATAAATGCTACGGTGGCGGGAATTGTTACCGGTGCAGGTGCCAGTGGAAAAGTTGATAAAATCTATGGCGCGGTCAACGGCATCAAGGGTGTGTTGGAAGAAAAGTTTGTATCTTTAAATACTGTCTTAAAGGATATGGGCTGCATTGAACTTTTGTGTCATACTCCGGCAGCAGCTTTGGGATCTTGCCGGTTTAAGCTTGACAGCTTGGAAAAGAGCGAATCACAATATGAGAAAATTCTGGAGATACTTCGAAAGTATAACATTGGATATTTTATCTATATCGGCGGCAATGATTCCATGGATACCGTAGATAAGTTGTCAAAATATTGTATTATGCATGATATTGACGATATTAAGATAGTTGGTGCACCAAAAACCATTGACAATGATTTGGTTGCCACAGACCATTGTCCGGGTTTTGGTTCTGCCGCAAAATATATTGCCACCACTTTCTGTGAATTGGAACGGGATTGTAATGTCTATGATATGCCGGCGGTTACTATTGTGGAGGTTATGGGACGAAATGCCGGCTGGCTTACTGCCGCCTCAGCTCTCTCCCGACTAAACGGTGCAGACGGTCCCAGCTTAATTTATCTTTGTGAGCGGGAATTTGATATAGACAGATTTATTGAGGATGTGAAAGAAAAACTGGAGAAAAAACCGGCAATTCTTGTGGCGGTTAGCGAAGGCATCAAGAACAAGGAAGGGATCTATATTTCCGAGAGCCAGCAGAGCGGTGCGGTGGATGTGTTTGGACACAGCTACATTGCAGGGGCTGCCAGAGTGCTGGAACAGACAGTGAGAGAACGTATGGGCTGTAAGGTGCGCTCTGTGGAATTGAATTTAATGCAGCGGTGTGCTGCTCATGTGGCAAGTGCTACGGATATTGCAGAATCCAAAATGCTGGGCATTCATGCTTTCCAATGTGCCATTGAGGGAATGACGGGTGTTATGGCAGCCATTATTCGAACCAGCTCTAATCCTTATGAGGTAATCTTTCGAAGAGTGCGTGTAAATAGTGTGGCAAATCAGGAGAAAACAGTGCCACTAGAGTGGATTAACCAAGAAGGAAATGATGTGACCTCTGCCATGATGGAATATTTGACACCATTGATTCAAGGGGAGGTACATTCTGTGTTTGAAAATGGAATACCAAAACACATAACTCTTTATTGAGAAGAAAAGGGAACATTTCGTACAGTTGAGAAAAAACATAAAATGCCTGAGAGAAAGACTTTGTATTACATAAGTATTACAAAGTCTTTAATGTTTTGTGTATAATGTCGAAATATCTATTAAAATATGGTAAATTATACATAATTTTTACAAAAGGTCTTTCCAAATTGTTTATAATCTGTTATGATAGAATTGTTAAAAGAAACAGTTATGAAATAACTGGAAAGAAAATGATAACAAATTAGTAAATTATTCATGGGGTAAAATGTAGAAAGGAGGAAGAAGAATGGGACACGATGTGGTAAGAGCACATGTGAACATGCCAAGCGGTGAACGTCAGAGTGTATATTTTCATTATACAGATGGTAATATTGCAAGTTTTATTGCTCAGAATGCAGGAGCAGAGACAAGAATCGCAGTAGAAAATATTTTTGGAAGAACCATTATTAAGACTTGTGGAGTGAATGGGGCTTTTGATGGTGTTCAGTCAGTGATTAAGAAGGTTGGTGCTGAACTGGAGATGATTCGCAGCGGTAAGAAGAAAGCAGCAGAATTTGAATGCTATGAGCTAAGCAGTCTCTTTGGTTATGAAGGTATGGGCGAACAATTCTAATAAATATAATGGTAATTTGCAGCGGCAGAGCAGGGGCTCTGTCGTTGCTTTTTTTTGTTATTCGTGGTAAACTTGTCCTTAGTACGTACAAACAGCAGGAAAAGAAAGAGTAAGTCTGCTGTGAAAGTACAAAACAGTGAAAGATAATGCAACAGGAGGAAATAGATTACAATGGAAAAGATATTGAATATCATTGGCAGTGAGGCAGCCAAAGCATTTGATGAATGTGGCTATGAAGAAAAGTACGGGATGGTGTCTGTATCCAACCGCCCGGATTTGTGCGAATACCAGTGTAATGGTGCCATGGCAGCAGCCAAAGCATACAAAAAGGCACCCATTGCCATTGCGGAGGATGTGACAGAAAAGCTGAAGGATCGCGCGATCTTTGAGACAGTGGAAGCAGTGAAGCCCGGCTTTATCAATATGAAGCTGTCCATGGAATTTTTAACCAGATATATGAATGAAATGCTGGAACAGAAAGATTTAGGCTGTGAGAAAGCCTCGCAGGCAAGGACCATCTTGATTGATTACGGTGGTCCTAATGTGGCAAAGCCTTTGCATGTGGGTCATCTGCGCTCTGCCATCATTGGCGAAAGCATTAAGCGAATGGGACGGTTTCTGGGACATAAAGTCATAGGAGATGTACATTTGGGTGATTGGGGTTTGCAGATGGGACTTATCATTACAGAGCTGAAGAAACGTCAGCCGGAACTGGTTTATTTTGATGAGAACTATCAGGGAGAATATCCAAAGGAAGCACCTTTTACCATCAGCGAGTTGGAAGAAATCTATCCGGTGGCAAGTGCCTATTCCAAAGAGCACCCGGAGTACAAGGAAGAGGCTATGGAGGCAACCTACCAGCTTCAGCATGGCAAGCGGGGCTATCAGGCATTATGGAATCATATTCTGGAGATCTCCGTCAATGATCTGAAGAAAAATTATGAGAAATTAAACGTGGAATTTGATCTGTGGAAAAAGGAATCGGATGCCCAGCCTTATATTCCCGAAATGGTGGAGGATATGAAAAAGGGCGGTTATGCTTATTTCAGTGATGGTGCTTTGGTGGTGGATGTAAAGGAAGATGGTGACACCAAGGAGATTCCCCCATGTATGATCTTAAAGTCGGACGGGGCTTCTCTTTATAATACCACGGACTTGGCAACCATTGTGGAGCGTATGAAATTGTTTGAACCGGATGAGATCATTTATGTGGTGGATAAGCGTCAGGAGCTGTACTTTCAGCAGGTATTTCGCTGTGCAAGAAAGACAAAGCTGGTAAAGGAGGATACCTCTCTTAGATTTTTGGGCTTCGGTACCATGAACGGCAGGGATGGAAAGCCCTTTAAAACCCGTGCCGGCGGTGTGATGCGATTGGAGCATTTGATTCAGGAAATCAATGATGAGATGTATGAGAAAATCATCCAGAATAAAATGACTCAAAATCATGAGGTAAATCCGAAAGAAGCAAGAGAAACAGCAGAGATTGTAGGTCTTTCAGCTATTAAATATGGAGATTTGTCCAATCAGGCATCGAAGGATTATGTGTTTGATGTGGAACGCTTTACCTCCTTTGCCGGTAATACCGGTCCCTATATTTTATATACCATTGTACGTATTAAGTCGATTTTGAATAACTATAAGCAGCAGGGAGGCAATGCAAAAACATGCAGGGCAAAGCTCTTTGACGGCACCAATGAAAGTGTCAGAAGCCTGCTGTTGGAGACGGTCAGGTTTCACGGTGTGATTGAAAATGCCTTTGCAGATATTGCACCGCATAAGATCTGCTCTTATATTTATGACTTAGCCAATGCGTTCAATCACTTCTATCATGAAACCAAAGTTTTAGATGAGGAGGATTTGGAGAAGAAAGAAAGCTATTTAGCTTTATTGGTGCTGACCAAGAAAATTTTAGAATGCTGCATTGATGTGCTGGGATTTCATGCACCAGAGAAAATGTAATATGAAGATCCTTATTATCAGCGGGGGCAGATTGAATGCAGAGTCTGCACCTGCTCTTTTTGAGAAGATTGGCATGGGAAAACTGTGTACTGCCGCAGGAAGAGGAAAGCTGGATGGCATTTATGTCATTGCTGTGGATGGCGGTTTGGCATATTGTAAAGACTGTGGAATTTTTCCGGATCATCTGGTGGGGGATTTTGATACCATAACAGAGGATATTTTGCAGGAGTATACAAAAGAGCCTGATATTAAAGTTCATAGATATCAACCACAAAAGGATTTCACAGATACAGAGGCAGCAGTGAATTTAGCCATAGACTTGATACAATGGGAAAAGGAGCCTGACAATCTGATTTATCTTCTGGGGGGGCTGGGAAGCCGTATGGATCATACTATGGCCAATCTGGGATGTTTGAAAAAGACCATTCAGGCAGGCATTCCAATGAAAATCATAGATGAACAGAATTGCATTTATGGTTTTGATGATTCTTTTTGTTTGTATCGGCAACAGCTCATATATAAAGAATATCTGTCACTGTTGGCTTTAGAGCCGGTGGAGGGATTAACAATACGGGGAATGAAGTATGAGACAGACGGTCTTGCTCTGCCCGTTCTGGACAGCAGAGGAGTCAGCAATGAACTGGAGAAAGAAAAGGCAGAGGTGGAATTTACTTCTGGTGTTCTGTTGGTGATGGAAACGAAAGATTTGATAGAAAGAACGTAACTAAAAAACGTAAATAATGAAAGGAATTTAAAGCAATGAAAGCAATGAAGCCCAAAATGCTCTGGCAGTGTATCTATCCCATTCTAATTCATCTGGGCATAAGTTTTGCGTTGGGATTTGGATATAGTTTTTTGTATATGATAGTTTTTATATTGCAGAATCCGGAGCAGAGAGATATGGAGACGGTCACAAATCAGGTGATGGACAGTTATTTAAACAACGGTTTGTATATTATGGCGGCAACAGCCATTATCACCATTCCTATTTTTTATTTCCTTTGGAGAGGACGAAGAAAGCGTGACGGCATACTGTGGCAGAGGGAACAGGGCAAAGGCAATTGGATGTTGCTGGTGCTGATGTCAGCCTGTTTATGTATTTCCTTTAATTCCCTGATAGGTTACAGTGGATTGGAACAGTTTTCCAAAAGCTATCAGCAGACAGCAGAGATCTTATATTCCGGTGGAATTTTCCTGGAGCTGGCGGTGGTGGGCGTATTGGCACCTGTCTGTGAGGAATTGATGTTTCGGGGAATGATTTTCGAAAATCTGTGCCATTGCATGAAGCCTATCACAGCAGGAGTGATTTCTTCCCTGATGTTTGCCATATATCATGGGAATCTGGTGCAGGGAGTATATGCCTTTTGTATTGGTTGTATGCTGGCATTTTTCTGCAAGAGATATGGGGGGATACTTGCACCTATGATGGCACATATCACTGCAAATGTGGTATCAGTGTGTATTACGGAGGTAGATTTGATTAGAAATCTATTTGAAGATTCAATTACATCTATTGTTTTGACAATTTTGACAACTCTCATCTGGATAGGTGGAACAGCGATTTTAATGAAAAAAATTTCAAATAATTTTTGGGAAAAAGTAATGAAAAAGGGAGCAAAATGATTTGTTTCCTTAAAAAATAGGCGTATTTTTCAGATAATTAAAGCAAATAATATAAATTAACAAACTATCAGACAATTTTAGAAAATTTGATGTTTACAAGGAAAAAAAAAAGGAGTATAGTAGAAGAGTAATTTGTTGGTAACTGTGAAGGTACGAAACAGTGACAGAAACAGGTAACTGGAAAGTCACAAAACAGTTGCATTGGACTTAAGCGAAAAGCACAAGGAAAGGAAGGAATGCAGAGTGAGTAAAGAAGTTTCTAAGGCAGTACAGCCGCCATTGTACAGTGAACATTTTGAACATGATAACTGTGGTATCGGTGCGGTGGTAAATATTAAAGGTATCAAGACTCATCAGACTGTGGAAAATGCTTTGAGAATCGTAGAGAATCTGGAGCATAGGGCAGGTAAGGATGCAGAAGGCAAGACAGGTGATGGTGTTGGTATCCTGTTACAGATTTCCCATAAATTTTTCTCAAAGGCAGCGAAGGAATCCGGCATCGAATTGGGTGGAGAAAGAGATTATGGTGTAGGTATGTTTTTCTTCCCCCAGGATGAACTAAAGAAAAGACAGGCAATGAAGATGTTTGAGATTATTGTCAGTAAAGAGGGGATGGAGTTCTTGGGCTGGAGAGTTGTTCCAACAGAGCCAACCACCCTTGGTCAGAAAGCCATTGACTGTATGCCATGTATTATGCAGGGATTTGTAAAGCGTCCGGCAGATGTGGCAAAGGGCATTGATTTTGACCGCAAGCTTTATATTGTAAGAAGAATTTTTGAGCAGAGCGTGGAGGACACCTATGTTCCTTCCTTATCCAGCAGAACCATTGTATATAAAGGAATGTTTTTGGTAGACCAGCTCCGTCTGTTTTTTAAGGATTTACAGAATCCCGATTATGAATCTGCCATTGCAACGGTACATTCCCGTTTCAGTACCAATACAAATCCAAGCTGGCAGAGAGCACATCCAAACCGTTTTATTGTACACAATGGAGAGATCAATACTATTCGCGGTAATGCAGATAAGATGCTGGCCCGTGAAGAGACCATGGAATCCAGCAAGCTTCATGGAGAACTGCACAAGGTGCTTCCGGTGGTGAATACGGCTGGTTCCGATTCCGCTATGCTTGACAATACATTGGAATTTTTGGTGATGTCCGGTATGGACTTGCCGTTGGCAGTTATGATTACAATCCCGGAACCATGGGAAAACAATAAAAATATTGACCAGAAAAAACGTGATTTTTACCAGTATTATGCCACCATGATGGAGCCTTGGGATGGTCCCGCTTCCATCCTGTTCAGTGATGGTGATGTGATGGGTGCCGTATTGGACAGAAACGGACTTCGTCCCTCCCGTTATTACATCACAGAGGATGATTACTTGATTCTTTCCTCGGAGGTGGGTGTTATGGATGTGGATCCGACAAGGGTAATCGTAAAGGAAAGACTTCGTCCGGGAAAAATGCTTTTGGTAGATACGGTAAAAGGTGAAGTGATTGATGATGAAACCATCAAAGCCAGATATGCAGAAAGCCAGCCCTATGGTGAATGGCTGGATCGGAATTTAGTCCGTTTAAAGGATCTGAAGATTCCAAATCAGTCTGTGCCGGAATTAAGTCCTGAGCACCGTGCCAGATTGCAGAAGACATTTGGTTACACCTATGAGGAATACAAGAGTTCCATTCTTCCTATGGCATTAAACGGTTCCGAATCCATTGGAGCCATGGGTGTGGATACTGCTTTGCCTGCATTGTCAGATAAGCACCAGCCTTTGTTTAACTATTTTAAACAGCTCTTTGCACAGGTAACGAATCCGCCCATTGATGCCATTCGTGAAGAGGTGGTGACTTCCACCAGTATCTACATCGGAGAGGATGGCAACCTGCTGGAGGATACCGCAGAGAACTGTCATGTATTAAAGGTTAAGAACCCCATTTTAACCAATACGGATATGTTAAAAATTAAAAATATGAAGGTAGCCGGTCTTAAGGTGGTAACCATTCCCATTACTTATTATAAAAGTACCAGTTTGGAAAAAGCCATTGACCGTTTATATGTGGAGGTGGACAGAGCTCACAGAGAGGGTGCCAATATTCTGATTCTCTCGGATAGAGATGTGGAGGAAAACCATGTACCAATTCCCTCCCTGTTGGCAGTATCGGCGGTACATCAGCATTTGGTACGCACCAAGAAGCGTACTTCTCTGGCAATTATCTTAGAGAGTGGAGAGCCAAGAGAGGTACACCATTTTGCGACCTTACTGGGATATGGTGCCTGTGCTGTGAATCCATATCTGGCACAGGAGACCATTCGGGAGTTAATTGAGACTGGTTTGTTAAAGAAAGATTATTATGCAGCGGTGGAAGATTATAACAATGCAGTGATTCATGGTATTGTAAAGATTGCATCTAAAATGGGTATTTCCACCATTCAGTCTTATCAGGGTTCTCAGATTTTTGAGGCTGTTGGTATTGACAAGGATGTGGTTGATAAATATTTCACAGATACCGTAAGCCGTATTGGTGGTATCAACCTGCAGGACATTGCAAAGGATGTGGAAGAATTGCATTCTACAGCTTTTGATCCCTTGGGCTTAGAGGTGGATTTAACCTTAGACAGTGTTGGAAAGCATAAGATGAGAAGTGGCGGTGAAGAACACTTATACAATCCTCAGACCATTCATCTGCTGCAGCAGTCCACAAAGCTTGGGGATTACAAGATGTTTAAGGAGTACACCGGTCTTGTGAACAGAGAGGATATGACAGGGAATCTTCGCGGATTGATGGATTTCAATTATCCGAAAAAAGGAATCCCCATTGAAGAGGTGGAAAGTGTGGATTCTATTGTTAAGAGATTTAAGACTGGTGCCATGTCCTATGGTTCTATTTCTCAGGAGGCACATGAAACCTTAGCCATTGCCATGAACTCCATTCATGGAAAATCCAACAGTGGTGAGGGCGGTGAAAGCTTAGAGCGTCTCACAGTGGGACCGGATGGATTGAACAAATGTTCTGCCATTAAGCAGGTGGCATCAGGACGTTTTGGTGTAACCTCCAGATACTTAGTCAGTGCAGAGGAGATTCAAATTAAGATGGCACAGGGTGCAAAGCCAGGAGAAGGCGGTCATTTACCAGGTGGAAAGGTATACCCATGGGTAGCAAAGACGAGACATTCTACACCGGGGGTAGGCTTGATTTCTCCGCCGCCCCACCATGATATATACTCCATTGAAGATTTGGCACAGTTGATTTACGACTGTAAGAATGCCAATAAAAATGCCAGAATCTCTGTAAAATTAGTATCGGAGGCAGGAGTAGGTACCGTCGCTGCTGGTGTTGCTAAGGCAGGGGCACAGGTGATCCTGATTTCCGGTTATGACGGTGGTACCGGTGCAGCCCCAAGAAGTTCCATCCACAACGCAGGTCTTCCTTGGGAGCTTGGTCTGGCAGAGACTCATCAGACACTGATTATGAACGGACTCCGCAATAAGGTTCGCATTGAGACAGACGGTAAACTGATGAGCGGACGTGATGTTGCCATTGCCGCATTATTGGGAGCAGAGGAATTTGGTTTTGCAACGGCACCATTGGTAACCATGGGCTGTGTGATGATGCGAGTATGTAACTTAGACACCTGTCCGGTGGGTGTGGCAACCCAGAACCCAGAGCTTCGCAAGAGATTTAAGGGGAAACCAGAATATGTGGTAAACTTCATGAAGTTTATTGCAGAGGAGCTTCGTGAATACATGGCAAAACTGGGTGTGAGAACAGTAGATGAACTGGTGGGAAGAACCGATTTGCTGAAGGTAAAGGATCATCTTGGTGAAAGAGCAGCTAAAATCGATTTATCCAATATCTTAAACAATCCATATGCCCATGATAAAAAGCTGACCTTTGATCCGAAACAGGTATATGACTTTAAGCTAAATGAAACTGCTGATGAAAAGGTGCTGTTAAAGCAATTTAAGACGGCCTTAGACAGCAAGCAGAAGAGAAGCATTGAGGTAGATGTAACGAACACAGACCGTTCCTTTGGTACGATTTTTGGTTCAGAGATTACGAGAAGATATCATGATACCTTGGAAGAAGATACCTTTACCGTTAAGTGTACCGGAGCCGGCGGACAGAGCTTTGGAGCATTTATTCCCAAGGGCTTGACTTTAGAGCTGGTGGGTGACAGTAATGACTATTTTGGCAAGGGACTTTCTGGTGGTAAACTGGTAGTTTATCCTCCAAAGGGTATCCAGTTTAAGCAGGATGAAAATATTATTATTGGTAATGTTGCTTTGTATGGTGCCACCAGTGGTGAGGCTTACATCAATGGTGTGGCTGGTGAGCGTTTCTGCGTTCGTAACTCTGGAGCTACTGCCGTTGTGGAAGGTGTGGGTGAACATGGCTGTGAATACATGACTGGCGGACGTGTGGCTGTTCTGGGCAAGACCGGCAAGAACTTTGCTGCAGGTATGAGTGGTGGCATTGCCTATGTGCTGGACGAGGACAGCGATCTCTATATGAAATTAAATAAAGCCATGGTTTCCATTGAAGAGATTACCAACAAATATGATGTCGTAGAATTGAAGGATATGATTCAGGCACATGTGGCTTATACCAATTCCGAAAAGGGAAAAGAAATTTTAGACAACTTTAAGGAATACTTACCAAAGTTTAAGAAGATCATTCCACATGATTACAAGCGTATGTTAAATACCATTGTACAGATGGAAGAAAAAGGCTTAAGCAGCGAGCAGGCACAAATCGAAGCATTCTATGCAAATAGAGGATAGGAGGGAAAATCATGGGAAAACCAACAGGATTTTTGGAATATGAGAGAGAGACAAGTAAGGCCACAGCACCAAAAGACAGAATCAAAAATTTTAACGAGTTCCATACCCCTCTTCCAAAGGAGCAGCAGCAGAAGCAGGGTGCCCGGTGTATGGCTTGTGGTGTACCGTTCTGTCAGTCTGGCATGAATGTGGGTGGCATGGCCTCCGGCTGTCCGCTCCACAATCTGGTTCCGGAATGGAATGATTTGGTATATGTGGGGAATTACAAGGAAGCCTACAACCGCTTAAAAAAGACCAACAATTTTCCGGAATTTACATCCAGAGTATGCCCTGCCCTCTGTGAGGCAGCTTGTACCTGTGGATTCAACGGAGATGCAGTTTCTGTCAAAGAAAATGAATATGGCATTATTGAAAATGCTTATGCAGAAGGCTATGCAGCACCAAAGCCACCTAAGGTTCGCACTGGCAAGCGTGTGGCAGTGGTAGGCTCCGGTCCCTCCGGACTGGCTGCGGCTGACCAGTTAAATAAAAGAGGTCATTCCGTTACTGTCTTTGAGCGTTCCGACCGTATCGGCGGTTTATTGATGTACGGAATTCCTAATATGAAGTTAGAGAAGCATATTATTGACCGTAAGGTGGAAGTGATGAAGGCAGAGGGCGTGGAATTTGTCACCAGTGCCAATGTGGGCAAGGATGTGAAAGCAGCAAAGCTCTTAAAGGAATACGATAAGGTAATCTTAGCCTGCGGTTCCTCCAACCCAAGAGATATCAACGTACCGGGAAGAGATGCCAAGGGAATCTATTTTGCAGTAGATTTCCTCACATCTACCACGAAAAGCCTGCTGGATTCCAATCTTAAGGATGGCAAGTTTATCTCTGCCAAGGGTAAGAAAGTGGTGATTATTGGCGGCGGCGACACCGGAAATGACTGTGTGGGAACTGCCATCCGCCATGGTGCAGTTTCCGTGACCCAGTTAGAGATGATGCCAAAGCTTCCTGACCAGAGAGCAGAGGATAATCCGTGGCCGGTATGGCCAAAGGTCTGCAAGACAGACTATGGTCAGGAAGAAGCTATTGCTATCTTTGGTCATGATCCAAGAATTTATCAGACTACGGTGAAGGAATTTCTCAAAGATAAAAATGGTAATGTAACCAAGGTGGTGACGGTAAAATTAGAGTCTAAAAAGGATGAAAAGACCGGAAGAATGATTATGAGCCAAGTGGAAGGCAGTGAAACAACTCTTGAGGCAGATATGGTTTTAATTGCAGCAGGGTTCCTGGGAACACAGAAGTATGTGGCAGATGCCTTTGGCGTAAAGCTGAATGAAAGAAGTAATGTGGCAACTGAGGCAGGCAGGTACAATACCAATGTGGAAAATGTATTTGCCGCAGGCGATATGCACAGAGGACAGTCTTTGGTGGTCTGGGCCATCCGTGAGGGAAGAGAAGTGGCAAGAGAGGTGGATTTAAGCCTTATGGGTTACACCAACCTTTCTGTTCAGTAGAATAAAGTTATTATAGTTCGGTTGTAACTGTTCAGTAGGTCTGTGCATTTACTGCACAGACCGTAAGAAAAAGTGGCTATAACAGGCAAAGAACCATTGCCGTAGGCAATTCTGCATGGTTCTTTGCTTGTAACTATGAAGGTACTGAATAGTTACATTCGGTTTATGAAAAGGACATTTGATTTGGTTCAAATGTCCTCTTTGATTTCACTGAACTTTGATTTCATACAGTCAGAAAACAGACTGGTAAGGCGTATCAGTTCAACAATATCTTTCTCAGCTATTTCAGCCATAGCGTCATTTTTTGCTCTGGCGGCAGGTGGGATAATCTTTTTTGCATATTCTTTGCCTGTTTCCGTAAAATGAACAATTTTATTTCGACGGTCAGTTTTAGATTCGGTGAATGATAAATAACCCTTCTTCCAAAACTTTTTGATAATTGCACTTATGGTCTGCCTTGTTGCAGACAACCGCTCGCAAATTTCTGATTGCAGACACCCATCCTCTGCAAACCAGATAATGTCCAACACAAACAGTTCCTTTGCCGTTAAATTATGCTTTCTGGCATATAATTCATAGGCAGCAAACTGAATGTCCCTCAACTTGCAGTATTCATTAACATAGTTCTTTACCTTTTCCTGTTCCATTGGTAGTCTCCTTATAATATTAGATGGTCTGATATTTGACCATATAATATCAAAAAACTTTCGTTTTGTCAATACCGGGAACACTTTTTTCCAAAAGAGAAAAAATAAAAATTTTTGCTAAAAAAAACAGTTCTCGCTGAAATCGCATAGACTCATTGATTTTAGAACAAAATAGAGTTATAATAAAAAACATGGCTATTTACTAACATAGGAAATTGAGGTACACTATGAAGAAATTGATGGAACAAATTGTAAAATTCGGCATTGTGGGAGGACTTTCTTTTGCCATTGACTTTGGGATTTACTCTCTGCTGGTTTACCTGACTCCAATGCATGTGTTGATTGCCAATTTTTTTGGTTTTACCATATCTGTAATTTTCAATTACATTATGAGTATGAAATTCGTTTTTCAGCGGAAAGAGGATATGGACAGAAAGGCGGAGTTTGCGATTTTTGTGGTGTTGAGTCTTGTGGGGTTGTTATTAAACGAGGTGCTGGTATGGTTTTTTGTGGAATTCACCTACAAAAACATAGCAGTGGTATCAGAAATTTTCTCCTATAACTTTATGAAAATGGCAGGTAAAATTTTAGCTACCGGTATTGTAATGGTATATAATTTTATTTCAAGAAAAATATTTTTAGAGAAAAAATAATAAGGAGACATGTATGAAGGACAAAATTCTTTTATTTATTCCAGCTTATAATTGTGAAAAACAGATTGTGAGAGTGTTGGGACAGTTGGATGAAAGCGTGATGAAATATATCACAGAGGTGGTGGTTATTAATAACATCAGCACAGACAACACTCAGCAGGCTGTGGAGCGTTTTATTGAGAGACATCCGGATATTCCGGTGAAGCTTCTCTGTAATGATGAAAATTATGGGTTGGGCGGCTCTCATAAATGTGCCTTTGCTTATGCAAAAAAACAGAAGTTTGACTATGTGATTGTATTACATGGAGACGATCAGGGGGATATTCACAATCTTCTGCCGGTGCTTCGAAAGAAAATCTATCAAAAATATGACTGTTGTCTGGGTGCACGTTTTATGAATGGTTCCAAGTTAAAGGGATATTCCAAATTCCGCAGCTTTGGAAATGTGGTGTACAATCTGCTTTTTTCCATGGTCACCAGACAGAGGGTGTTGGACTTGGGTTCCGGGCTGAACATGTATTGTGTGGACAGGCTGAAGGATGAATTTTATAAAAAATTTCCGGATAATCTTATGTTTAATTACTGCATGATTTTGGCAGCAGACTATTATAAACATAAAATCTGTTTTTTCCCCATTACATGGAGAGAAGACGATCAGGTTTCCAATGTAAAAATGTTTCATCAGGCAGTAACCGTATTGAAAATGCTGTTTTCTTACTGGATTGCCCCAAAGGAATTTATTTATTCTGAGTGCAGAGAAAGACCAATAGATGATTATACCTTTGCAGTAATTGCAGAGAGCAGGATCCTTGGTGAGATGAGGTACTTTGAAGGTACAAAACAGTTACAAAATTTGACATAATTAGAGAGGAAAGGATAAAGATGCAGATACAAGTGAACTTGTGTTTGGCGGGCTTGGTACAAATTATGATGACAGTGGTAATTACTATGGCAGGCTTAGGTTCCAGATTTCAGAAAGCAGGCTATCAGATACCAAAATATATGATTGAAGTTCATGGAAAAACGCTGTTCGACTGGTCTATGGACAGCTTGAAGGGTTATAACAAAGAAGATACCAAATACATTTTTATTGTCCGCCAAGAGGATCATGCAGCGGATTTTATCAGAGATCATGCCAAAGAAATAGGAATTTCAGATATCACACTGGTGGAAATTGAACAGCTTACGGACGGTCAGGCAACGACCGCCATGCTGGCTGCCCCATACTGGGATAAAAATTCCGAGCTGATGATCTATAATATTGACACCTATGTGGAAAGATATGAGTTAAAGGCAGAGGATATCAAAGGGGATGGCTATATTCCATGCTTTCATGCACCGGGAGATCATTGGAGTTTTGTAAAATTGGACGAAAACCATAGAGCAGTGGAGGTACGGGAGAAACAGAGGATTTCTGATAATTGTACTTTGGGAGCGTACTATTTTAAGAGCTGTGGTTTGTATGAACAGTTATATGAGGAATACTATTCATCCCAGGAGCATTTAGAAAAAGGGGAAAAGTATGTGGCGCCTCTGTATAACTATATGATTGAAAAGGGAATGGATGTAAGGATTTCCCTGTTGGATTTTCAGAAGGTACATGTGCTGGGAACTCCTGAGGAACTGGCAGTATTTCAGGCAGAGAAGATAGGAGCAGAGTGATGAAAAATGAGAACATTTCTCATTTCAAAGTAAATAAAGTGCTGGCCGTTCTTGCCTTTCTCCACTGGCTGTTGAGCTTTGTCACGGACAGGCTGTTTTTTACCTACACATTGTTTGATTTTTCTGATAGAAAACAAAGTTTGCTTTCTGTTTATGGCTGGGGGATAAAGTTTGTTTTTTTGGTGGTTCTCTTTTTGCTCTGGCAGTTGGCAGGATGGATATACAGGCGATATAAAGAAAATAGTGAGACAGTAAAGAAAAGACTTTGGTACACAGGCATATATTTTGGTCTGATGGTGCTTCTTCTGTTTTGTGTATGGCCGGGAGCGTGGCGGATGGATGAATTTGGGATTTTAAGAGATGCCAAAACATTACTGCCTACCTTTTGGCAGGGATATTTGACTTCCCTATTTTACAGTTTTTCTTTGATGCTTCTTCCCACACCGGCAGGTGTGGTGGTGCTGCAGTGTCTGGTCAATGCCTGCTGTGTGGGGTATGTGTGTGAAAAGGCAGAAAAGCTGTTAAAGGTAAAACACCGAATATGGCTTTTTCTTCCATTTTTGACATTTCCGGTACTGGATTCTAATATGTATCCCATGCGCATGTCTGTGTATGTGTTTTTGGAACTTTTTCTGGCTGCTGTTTTTCTGTCAGCTGTTTGGGAAAACAGAACGCTTACCAAAACAGAAACGGTACTGGCAGTAATAGTAACAGCTCTGGTGGCAGTGTGGCGTACAGAGGGCATATATTATCTGGTTTGGATACCTATTGTGTACTTGGTTATTTTCTGGAAACAGGAAAGCAGGAAGCGTAAACTGTTCTTTGCCATTGCGGTGGCAGTGGCTACGCTAGGGGTTATGGTGCCCCAGACAGTGGGGAATAAGCTGGTATCCGGTGACCAATATGAGATTACCTCCATGGTTTTGCCCTTGGCTCCTTTGCTGTGTGAGGCAGAGGGAAAAGAGCTGGAACTTATGGAAGATATAGACAAGGTAATCGACACAGATTTGATGATTGCAGGCTATCAGGAGGGAAAAAGCGGCATTTCTGTCTTTTGGAGTGAGCCTGCACTGATACGGCAGGGGTATTCCGCCAAGGAATATGGGGCATTTAAGAGTGCTTATTATCGGCTGATTCTCTGCTATCCCAAGGTGTTTTTGCAGGAACGGCTGTATACATTTACCCACTCCTATGGAATTTTAAATGATACCAGAGATTTATTTGACAGTATGGATGTGGTGAATTTTATAGAATTTCGGGAAAACTATTCGGGAGTGAAGGGCATCAGCAGTGAACTGCGCCGAGGTGTTTTTTCGGTACTGGAGTTGTGGAATTCTTCCCATGGAACGGAGAAAAACCCGTTGTTTACCTATGTATACAGCTTTCTTCCAGCTTTGGCAGTGCTGTTGTTGGCGGCACTTATCTGCTTTTCAAAAAGAAACTATAAGGTATTGGTAGTGCTTCTTGGAGTGTTGGGCAAGGTGCCTTTGATCTTTATTACGGCACCCTCTCTGTTGTTTATGTATTATTATGGAATTTATCTGATAGGAACTGTAGGTTTCGTTTATGGAGTCATTTATTATGCAAAAAGCAAAAAAAATCCAGAAAAAATATCTGATTCGGGGAATTAGATATTTAAAAAATCATAATCTCAAGAGTCTGTTTTTGAAAACCAGTGAACGGCTTTATAGAGACAGAGTGGAGCAAGGATATGATGAGTGGGTGAAAGCAAGACAGGATAAGGAAGAGGCGTTAAAGGCACAGCGTGCTTATATTTTTGAAAATCGTCCGAAATTTAGTATTTTGGTGCCAACTTTCAACACGCCGGAGAAGTTCTTAAGAGAGATGATTGAAAGTGTGCTGAATCAGTCCTATGATAATGTGGAGCTTTGTATTGCAGATGGCAGTACGAAAGAGGATACCCAAAGAATCATACAGGAATACCAGAAAAAGGATACGAAAATAAAATACAAGCATCTGGATGAGAATCGAGGAATTTCTGAAAACACCAATGAAGCATTAAAACTGGCAACGGGAGATTTTATCGGACTCTTTGACCATGATGATGTGCTGGAATTGTCCGCCTTATTCCATGTGATGCAGGTATTGCAGAGGCACCCCAAAGCAGATATTATCTATACTGATGAGGATAAAATGGATGGGGAGACAGGTATTTTCTTTGGACCGAATTTTAAGCCGGATTTTGATTTGGAGCTTCTTTGTACCAACAATTATATCTGTCACTTTTTCCTGGTGAGAACAGAGATTGCCCGACGAATCGGGGGATTTCGAAAGGAATACGACGGAGCACAGGATTATGACTTTATTTTCCGGTGTGTGGAATCAACCATGGAGATTTATCATATTCCAAAGATTTTGTATCACTGGCGGACCCATAATGCGTCCACTGCTGCTGCCCCAGAGAGCAAGATGTATGCCTATGAGGCGGGCAGGCGGGCAGTGGAATCCCATTTTCAGCGGCAAAAGCAGACAGTTCAGGTACAGACCACGGAAAATTATGGCTTTTTTCATGGGAGGGTTTCCGGCAGCAGCCGGGAAAATATAAAAGTTCTCCGATATAATGAAAAGCAGCGGGGAGAAGACCTGAACCGGCTGGCAGAAACCACAAAAGCACAGGTATTGATTTTTGTGCCGGAGCAGGCAGAATTTATTACCAGGGATTATGAGGAAATTTTTTCCGGCAAGTGTCTTCAGCATGGTATCGGGGCAGTGGGCTGCCTGCAGCTTTATCGAAAGAGGGTAGCAGAAGCGGGTTTGGTACTGCATCCGGAGAAAATCGTGGAGACGTATTTTGGTGGTTATTCTAAAAAAAGAAGCGGTTATCTGCATCGTCTCAAATTGGGCAGGAGTGTATCAGCGGTCAGCACGGTATTTGCCATTGAGAAGGATAAGCTTCGCTCCGTGGATGGCTTTGTGCCTGCACTTTCTCCAAAGGCTGCCCAGATTGAACTGTGTCTGCGGCTGTTGGAGGCGGGTTATTGCAATGTGTATACCCCTCTGGTGAGTGCATGGTGGTATCAGAGAAATCCGGCAGGTATGTTTACGGAACAGGATATGGAATACGTTAAAGAATATTATCGACACCAGCTTAAGGAAGACAGATATTATAATCCATCCTGTGAGCAGGAACAATATGAGTATGGACTAAGGAGAAATTTATGAAAGAAGTAATGGTAGTGATCCCAAACTACAATGGAATAAAATTTATAGCAAATTGCTTACATGCACTGGAAAAACAAAAGGATGCTCCTGCCTTTGAGGTCCTTGTGGTGGATAACGGTTCCACTGACGGCAGCCGACAGTTGGTGGAAAAGCATTTTAAAAAAGTGCAGATGATAGCCCTGGACAAAAATTATGGTTTTTGCCGGGCAGTAAACGTGGGAATCAAAGCCGCCAAGACAGAATATGTGGTACTTTTAAATAACGATACAGAAGTATTTGAGGACTTTTTAAAACATTTGTATCTTGGAATCACAAAAAGCCACAGCATTTTTTCCGTATCTCCAATGATGATACAACTGCATCATAAAGATCTGATTGATGATGCCGGAGACTGTTATTGTGCCTTAGGCTGGGCATTTTCCAGAGGAAAGGATAAGCCCATTGCCGCCTATGAACAGCCTGCTTATGTGACTGCTGCCTGTGGAGGAGCTTCTATTTACCGAAAACGGGTCTTTGAAGAAATCGGCTACTTTGACGAGACGCATTTTGCTTACTTAGAGGATGTGGACGTGGGATATCGAGCCAGACTTTACGGTTATGAAAATATTTACGAGCCCAAGGCAAAGGTGTACCATGAGGGCAGCGGAGCCAGCGGAAGCCGCTACAATGAATTCAAGGTTACTTATTCTTCAAGAAACAGTATTTATCTGATTCGCAAGAATATGCCTGTTTTACAGCGGTTGCTGAATCTTCCTTTCTTTATGGCAGGTTTTTTCACAAAAATACTATTTTTTTATCGAAAAGGATTTGGCAGACTGTATTGTCAAGGCTTATGGGAGGGAATGAAGCTGCCTTTGCAGGACAAAAAAGTATCATTTCAGAAAAAACATTGGAAAAACTATGTGAAATTACAGATAGAATTATGGAAAAATGTGGTAGTACGCCTGAGAGAAAGATAATTTTTGGCGTAGTTTTTCTGAAATTTTAAGAAATTATTAATAAACTGCAAAAGTTTTTTGTTGCAAGTTATAGTCAAATATTGTAATATAAACTTTGTGATTGCTGGAAAAAGGTGATGAATTGATAAAAGACTATCAGAAATATCTGAACAGGCTGCATGTGGTGTTAGACGCAGCAGTGATAATGTTCTCTTATGTATTGGCATATTTTATCAAATTTAAAACAGGAGTCTTTGATAATGAAGGAGCAGCTCTTTCTTTCCGCACGTATCTGACAGCTTTAATTGTCATTGTGCCGGGATATCTGATGCTCTACTCCATGTTTAATCTCTATACATCAAAGCGGATTCAGGCAAGACGTATAGAATGCGGCAATATCATAAAGGCAAATACCACAGGGTTGTTGCTGTTTATTGTGGGACTTTATGTGATTAATGAGCCGAACTTTTCTCGAAGCATGATGTTTATCTTTTATGTGATTAACATTGTTTTAGAGATTGGCTTCCGCAATGGGATAAGATATACTTTACAAAGTGTACGAGAAAATGGATTTAATTTGAAGCATGTTTTGCTGGTGGGTTACAGCCGGGCAGCAGAACAATATATTGACAGAATTAAAGCCAATCCCCAGTGGGGGTATATGGTACGAGGTATTTTGGACAATGAAGTGGAGCGAGGAACCATATACAAGGGAGTTAAGGTGATCGGAACCATTGAAAACCTGCCTATTATTTTGCCGGAAAATAAGTTAGATGAAATAGCAATTACACTAAGCCTTGATAAGTATGAGGATTTGGAGCATGTGGTGAACATGTGTGAAAAGTCCGGTGTTCATACCAAGTTTATTCCGGATTACAACAACATTATTGCAACAAGACCCTATACAGAGGATTTGCTGGGTTTACCGGTGATCAATATCCGCAATGTTCCTTTGACGAATTTTTTCAACAGTACATGCAAGCGGATTATGGATGTGGCGGGAGCCATCGGGGCAATTATATTGTTTTCCCCTGTTATGCTCTTGACAGCACTTCTGGTAAAATTCACTTCACCGGGTCCCGTAATGTTCAGTCAGGAACGGGTAGGACTGCATAATAAGCCCTTTAAAATGTACAAGTTTCGCTCTATGGCAGTTCAGCAGCCAAAGGAAGAAAAGGGTGCATGGACAGTGCAGAATGACCCAAGGGTAACGCCCGTTGGCAAAATTATCCGAAAGACGAGTATTGATGAACTGCCACAGCTGTTTAATGTACTAAAAGGTGATATGAGTCTGGTAGGTCCAAGGCCGGAGCGTCCATTTTTTGTGGAGCGCTTTAAGGAAGAGATACCAAGATATATGGTAAAACATCAGGTAAGGCCGGGAATGACAGGCTGGGCACAGATTAATGGCTGCAGAGGCAACACGTCAATTAAAAAGCGTATTGAGTATGATTTATATTATATTGAAAACTGGACCTTAGGTTTTGATATTAAGATATTATTCCTGACAATATTCAAAGGGTTCATTAATAAAAACGCTTACTAGATAAAGAGAGGATGGAAAAAATGGCAGAAACAAGAAAGAGACCTGCAACGCAAAACAACACAGGAAAGACCAAAAGCGGAAATGCAAGTAAGGTGGCAAGAAAGAAGAGAAACAGAATTATTCTTATTGTTGTGGAGGCATTGGTTATTGTTGTGGCACTGATAGCAGCATTTGTTATCTGGACAATGGGTCACAAGGGTGGAAACCAAGGTGCCGGAAGTAATTTGATTTCCACAGATGTGAATAAAGATAATCTGGCTGTAAATGAAGAATTGGCAACAGATAATTTTTGGAACATTGCACTGTTTGGTGTAGATTCCAGAACAGGTGTTCTTGGCAAAGGAACTTTAAGTGACTGTATTATTGTGTGCAGTATCAACAAAGAGACAAAAGAAGTGAAAATGGTTTCCTTGTATCGTGATACCTATCTTAACATTGGTAACGATACATACAATAAGGCAAATAATGCTTATAGTCAGGGCGGACCGGAGCAGGCGATCAAGATGCTGAATACAAACCTTGATTTGGATATTACCAGCTTTGCCACCGTGGATTTCTCCGCATTGGTAAGTGTAGTGGATGCGATTGGCGGTGTTACCATTGATTTAACCAGTGAAGAGATTACACACTTGAACAATTATCAGGTAGAGACATCTAAGGTGACGAATGGTAAGATTGAGAATATTTCCGGTGCCGGCGAGCATTTGTTAAATGGTATTCAAACCGTATCTTATTGTCGTATTCGTTACACTGCGGGAGATGATTTTAAGCGTACCGAGCGACAGAGACTGGTAATTAATCTGATTATTGAAAAGGCTAAGTCCATGAATCCTGCTACTTTGACAAAGATTATTGAAGAGGCTTTTCCAAAGTGTGCAACCAATATTGAATTAAGCGAACTTTTAGACTTGGCAAAGGATGTATCCAGTTACAAAATTGTAGATACCACAGGATTCCCATTTGATAAAAAGAATGATGTGCTGGGTGCCAAGGGTGATTGTGTAATTCCTATGGGATTAGAACAAAATGTTGTACAGCTTCATAAGTATCTGTTTGGAGCAGATGAGGAATATACTCCAACAGCATCCTTGAAAGCAATCAATGATAAAATCATAAATGATACCGGTGTACAGGCTCCGGTAAAGAGTGAAAGCAATGAAGCAGAGGATCTTACTTCAGAGCCAGAGGATGGGACAGTAGAATAGTGGGCCATGGGGCTCCTGCTTAGCAGGGGCCTTTTCTGGATTCTCAAGAGTGATTGCTGATATTTGGTGCAGGACTGTGCATTTATTGCATTGTAACTGAGAAGGTACTGAACAGTTACGAATAATTGAAGGAACGGAGAATAGAATGAAAGTAGATGTTATGATACCCACCTACAAACCTACGGCTGGGTTTCAGAAAACTCTGGAAATGCTGCTGCAGCAGACCATAGTGCCCAATCATATTTGGATTGTGAATACCGAAGAATGTTATTGGAACAAAAAGCTGGAACAACTCAGCAATAAAATTTCGGTAAAGCATATTAAAAAGAGTGAATTTGACCACGGAGCCACCAGAAATCTGGGAGCTTCCCAATCAAAGGCAGATGTAATTCTCTTTATGACAGATGATGCAACTCCGGCAGACAATCATCTTATTCAGAATATGCTCTCCTACCTGAATAAGGAGAAGACGGCTGCGGTATATGCCAGACAGCTGCCCAATGAGGATTGCAGCTTATTAGAGAAATATACCAGAACTTTTAATTATCCGGAGGTTTCCAAGGTAAAAGGAAAGCAGGATATAGAGACTATGGGAATCAAAGCTTTTTTCTGTTCCAATGTATGTGCCGCTTATAAGAGAAAGATTTTTGAAGAACGGGGCGGATTCATCAACCGAACCATTTTTAATGAAGATATGATCTATTGCGGTGGTTTGCTCAGAGACGATTATTATGTGGCTTATGCGGCAGAGGCTTGTGTTTATCACTCCCATAATTACGGTCCCATGGAACAGCTGCGAAGAAATTTTGACTTAGGGGTATCCCAGGCGGATCATCCGGAGATTTTTTCCGGGATTTCTTCCGAAAGGGAAGGAGTCCGTCTGGTAAAAAAGACAGCATTGCATTTTATTCATGAGAAAAAGCCTTGGATTCTGATAACCTTGGTAATTCAAAGTGTATTCAAATTCCTTGGCTATCAGCTTGGGAAGCATTATAAAAAACTATCAAAGAAAACAATTATGAGTCTGACCATGAATCAGGCATATTGGAATAAGGAGGAATAATTATGTGTGGAATTGTAGGGTATATTGGCGAAAGACAAGCAGCCTCCATTTTGTTGGATGGGCTGTCTAAATTAGAGTATCGGGGTTATGATTCCGCCGGTATTGCCGTTTACAATGGGGAGAAAATCCAGATGTCCAAAGCAAAGGGACGCTTGAAAGTATTAAGTGAATTGACTCATGATGGGGAAACTCTGCCAGGAACCATTGGAATCGGGCATACCAGATGGGCAACCCATGGTGCACCATCCGATGCCAACTCCCATCCCCATTTTAATGAGTCCATGAGTATTGCGGTGGTACACAATGGAATTATTGAAAATTATATTAAAATTAAGAAAATGTTAGAGTCTAAGGGCTATCAGTTTGCATCTGATACAGATACGGAAGTTGTGGCACATTTGCTGGATTATTATTACAAGGGCAATGCATTGGAGGCGATTACGAAAGTAATGCACAGAGTGGAAGGTTCCTATGCCCTAGGCATTCTCTTTGCAGAGAAGCCGGATACCTTGTATGCAGTAAGAAAAGACAGTCCTTTAATTGTAGGTAAAAGTGCGAATGGCAATTTGATTGCTTCTGATGTTCCGGCAGTATTAAAGTATACCAGAGATGTATATTTTATTGAAAATGAAGAAATTGCAGTGATCCAACAGGACAATATGAAGTTCTACAACATGTATGAGGAAGAACTTACGAAGGAATCCGTGAAAATCGAGTGGGATGTGGAGGCAGCAGAAAAAGGCGGATATGAGCATTTTATGCTGAAAGAAATGCATGAACAGCCCAAGGCAGTGGCAGATACTTTAAGCCCCCGTTTGAAAGAGGGAAAAATTGTTTTGGATGAGTTGAACATGACAGAGGAAGAGATGAAAGCAATCCGTAAGATTATGATTGTTGCCTGTGGATCTGCCTATCATACCGGTGTCACTGCCAAGTATATCCTGGAGGGACTGGCAAGAATCCCGGTGGAAGTGGATGTGGCAAGTGAGTTCAGATACCGCAATCCCATTTTGGAGGAGGGTACTTTAGTGATCATCATCAGCCAGTCCGGTGAGACCGCAGACTCTTTGGCAGCATTGCGTATGGCAAAGAACATGGGAAGTAAAGTGTTGGCAATTGTGAATGTGGTGGGCTCCTCCATTGCCAGAGAAGCAGACAGTGTACTGTATACTTGGGCAGGTCCGGAAATTGCAGTGGCAACCACCAAGGCGTACAGTGCACAGTTAATTGCACATTATCTCCTTGCTATGAAGTTGGCAGAGGTGAGAGGTACGGTTACTTTGGAGGAGTTGGCAGTTCTTATCGAAGATTTAAAGAGAATACCAGAGCAGATTGAGTTGCTTTTGGGAAATCGTGAGAAGATTCAAAAGTTTGCCAATCGCTATGTGGCAGCCAAGGATGTATTTTTTATCGGACGGGGCATTGACTATGCCATTTCTCTGGAAGGTTCTTTAAAACTGAAGGAGATTTCTTACATTCACTCTGAGGCATATGCTGCGGGAGAATTAAAGCATGGAACCATTTCCTTAATTGAGGATGGAACTTTAGTAGTAGCACTTCTTACCCAAGAAGAACTTTACAAAAAGACAGTCAGCAATGTGGTGGAGGTTAAGACCAGAGGTGCAGTGGTATTGTCTGTTACCAATGCCGGTAATACAGACATGGAAAAGAATAGTGATTATACCATTTATATACCAAAAACAAATAAATATTTCACAAATTCCTTAGCAGTTGTGCCATTACAGCTTTTTGCATATTATATTTCCATTGGCAGAGGCTGTGATGTTGATAAGCCAAGAAATCTGGCGAAGTCTGTCACCGTAGAATAGCCGAAAAGGAATCCATACGCCAAAAACTGGATCATCTGTTTATCCGGTTTTTGTGTTTTTCTGTAACTATTCAGTACCTTCATAGTTACGAGCAAAGAACCATGCAAAATTGTTT
>CAMWHJ010000015.1 GCA_947174015.1 uncultured Lachnospiraceae bacterium
CACTTTTTCTTACGGTCTGTGCAGTAAATGCACAGACCTACTGAACAGTTACCATGATTTTTCATAGGCAGCACCCCCATTTTGTAAAAATATGATGTGAAAAAAATTTCTTGCAACTTTTGAAGATTTGTCTTAGTATTATTAGTGGAAGGATACAACAGCGGCAAAGACTGCTCAAAATACTTTTAATGAACTAATTATTTTTTTAGAAGGAGGATTTTATGAAACACATTTCAAGGAAAAGCCTGTCCAGCATATTATTTATCTTTGCTTTGACAATGGTATTCACCTTAATTCCTGCAAATCAGACACAGGCTGCAAACAAGATTACCCATAAGTTCTCAGGGGTCGATTATCTTTTGACAAAAGGCAAAACTGTTACCCTCAAGAATTCCTCTGTGGTAAAATGGACCAGTGAAAATTCTAAAGTTGCTTCTGTGAGTGGCAATGGCAAGGTTACTGCCAAAAGTGCAGGGGTCACTACTATCATTGGAACTACTAAATATGGTTCTACCTGCACCTATGATGTAGGTGTGAAAACCAGCTCTTTCATTCCTGCATATAAAAACCGTTATAAAGTGGGAAAAGATATGCCTGCCGGCACCTATGCAGTGATTCATGACCCAAAATCCAGCTCCAAATATACCTATTGGGATATTCATAATAAAAAGAAAAACGGAAAACTTCTTAACAATGACGGATTCAGCTACACAAGTATTGTTACTTTAAAGAAAGGCGAATATTTTGAACTTGATGGAGGATACGCTGTTCCTCTCAATAAAGCTGCAAAATCTGTTTTTTCCGTAAAAAATCTAAATAAATATTCTGCTAGCTACAGCTACTACTATGGTGGTGCCGCTAAAGTAGGTTATGGTTTACCTGCAGGTACTTACAAAATTACTCTTTGTAAGGGAGCCAGTTCAGGATGCATCACATTAATGAATAAACCAAAGGACAAAGACGCATACAACCATAATAAAACCGTTGACAACACTTATATTTCAAAAAGCAGTAACAAATCTGCTACCATAACTTTAAAGAAAGGACAGTATGTGTACTTCTATGGCTGTCAATTTAAGAAAGTAAAATAATACGTAACTATTCAGTAGGTCTGTGCATTTACTGCACAGACCGTACGAAAATACAGTGGGAGCAGGCAAAAGCCCCATCTGCGGAGCAGATTTTAAATGGGCTTTTGCAAGTAACAGTTCAGGTATCTGAACTGTTACAATAATACATAAAAATAGAATGGCAAACAATAGAAAGCACGCTCCGCGAACTTTCTATATGTCATGAATAAAATAGGAGAAACTTCCATGAATGGCGGCTTCTCCTATTTCTATATTCTATAAAAAAGCAAATTCCTAATCTTGTGTAGTTTTCAAATTTATTTTAAAATACTTAAATAAATTTGACTTGCAAACATGTAAAAAATCACTTTTCTTTGTTATTTTTCACAAATATTTCACTATTACCCAATAGACTATTTACTGGAATATTTTTTTATGCTAAACTGAAAATGTTATATAAAATACATATTATAGGAGGTTTTTATGAGTATGAAAAAGAAACTACAAAAACTGTCTTCTTTGTTCTGCTGTCTGTTACTTGCTTTGGTATTTGCATTGGCAATTCCAAATACAACAGAGGCTGCAGGCACAGGAAAAGTAACTAATCCAAAACAGACATATGGTGAGTATTACAGCGACATTAACGGTTATTTGATCGAGGTAACATATACTCCTGCATCTAATGCAGTTGCATATACCGCAATGTTATCCAAAGATAATGTGACCTATAATTTTATAGAGGAAGGTGCCAATACTACTTTCTCTGATAAGTCTCATGTCCTCATTGGACAATATACCAAATTAGCTGCCGGAAGCACTTACTATGTAAAAATTGTACCCTGTTACTATGAAAATGGTGAATTAACTCCCAATATGGACGGTGCTTCTGCTCCATTGCAGGTAGTTACTGCACCGGCAGAGGTAGCTTCTTCCGGTTTTTATCAGACTGCCGGAAAGACAAATTCTATCACTGCAAAATGGAATTCTGTATCTGGTGCTACCGGATATAACGTATATGTAAAGAAGTATCAGGTGGGAGATTGGCAATTAGCAGGAACTACTACTTCCAAATCATATACCATCAAGAAACTGGGCAGCTCTAAGTTAGTAGCGGATACCTGCTACTCCGTAGCCATCTGTCCTATCAGAAAGAGTTCCGCCGGCTATACTGCCGAAAGTTCTGCAACCGGAAAACCATTCTTTACTGTTCCTAAGAAAGTCAGCACAATTATTGCAGACTGGAAATTGAATTCCAAACAGGTAACTGTTGCTTGGCCTAATGGTCAGTGGGTTGACGGTTATGAATTGCAGTTTTACAATTCCAAAGGAAAATCCATTAAGAAAGCCACAATTTCCGCAGGTTCAAAGGCTGCATTAACTTACACAATGAACAAAGCAACAAAGAACAGTAATATCTCTGTGAGAATCCGTTCTTATACAAAGACAGGAAACGGAAAGAAGATGTATTCTGATTGGTCAGCTAAGAAATACTTTATTTCTCAGGCTTATGCAAGAACCAGCAGTTACAATTCTGCAACAAAGCAGGTTACTGTAAAATGGCCAAAGGTTACCGGTGCGAAAAAGTATGTTGTATACATTGGTACTACATCTAAAAACATGAAAAAAGTAGCTACTTTAGGTTCTAATAGTACTACTTACACTTTTAATAAAGTAAATGGTTCTATCATTAATACTAATAGCCACTACTATTTAAAGGTGATTCCACAGGGCAAGCTTGGTGGAAAGACAGTAAAGGGTGATTATGGTAATTACTTAGAAATTTACTGGACAACCAGATATTATTAAATCTAAACAATAGAAAGTACACTCTGCGAACTTTCTATTGTCATGAATTCAAGAGCCTCACGATTCGAAATCGTGAGGCTCTTATTTTAATTACTTTTGTAAATTACTATTCATTATCTTCCAATTCCACTGTAACCTTATCTAAATGCCATATTTCGTCCACATACTGCTGTATGGTTCTATCTGAAGTAAACTTCCCGGAACATGCCATATTAAGAATTGCACTCTTTGCCCAACCGGCTTCATCTATATACGCCTTTTCCACCCTCTTCTGTGCCTCCATATAGGAGCGGAAATCCTTTAAGATAAAATACATATCAGCCCTGTTTGAGTTGTTTGTATTCAGCAGAGAATCATACAATTCTCTGAACATATCCGGATCATTTGGTGCATAGAAACCATTAATCAACTGCATCAGCACTTTGCGCACATCCTGGTCACTATTAAAAATTTCCATAGGATTATAATTTCTATTCTGTTCATATGCAATCACCTCTTCTGCGGACATACCAAAGATGAATGCATTTTCTTCTCCTACTTCTTCCACGATTTCCACATTGGCACCATCCATGGTACCAAGCGTCAAGGCACCATTCAACATAAATTTCATATTACCGGTACCAGAGGCTTCCTTGCTGGCAGTGGAAATCTGCTCACTAACATCCGCTGCTGCAAAAATAAGCTCTGCATTGGATACACGATAATCCTCAATAAATACAACTTTCATTTTTCCATTAATAGAACGGTCATTATTAATCACCTGTGCCACAGAATTAATTAACTTAATGGTAAGTTTTGCTCTCCGATAACCGGCCGCTGCCTTTGCACCAAAAATAAAGGTTCTTGGATAAAACTTTTTGTCAGGATGTTCCTTAATTTCATTATACAGATACATGACATGTAAAATATTTAACAGCTGTCTCTTATACTCATGGAGTCTCTTTACCTGCACATCAAAAATAGATCTGGGATCTACCTGAATACCGTTGTGTTCTTTAATGTATTTTGCCAAACGCAGCTTATTCTGATACTTGATGTTCATAAACTCCTGCTGTGCCTTCTCATCCTCCGCATAAATTCTCATCTTCTTGATCTGTGACAGATCCGTAATCCATTCATCTCCTATATGATCTGTGACCCAATTTGCCAACAATGGATTTCCATGCAGCAGAAAACGTCTCTGAGTAATACCATTTGTCTTATTATTAAATTTTTCCGGCATCATCTCATAGAAATCCTTTAATTCCTGATTCTTAAGGATCTCTGTGTGAAGTTCTGCCACACCATTCACGGAATATCCCGCTGCAATGGCTAAATGTGCCATTTTCACCTGACCATCATAAATAATTGCCATCTTGCGAATTTTCTCCTGATTATTGGGATATGCCTTTTGTATATCAAGTATAAAACGGCGGTTAATCTCTTCTATAATCTGATAAATTCTGGGCAGCAGTCTGGAAAACAGTTCGATGGGCCATTTTTCCAAGGCTTCCGCCATAATGGTATGATTGGTATATGCACATGTTTTGGTGGTTACTTCCCACGCCTCATCCCAGCTTAACTCTTCCTCATCCATCAAAATACGCATTAATTCTGCCACCGCTACCGTTGGATGGGTATCATTTAACTGGAAAGTCACCTTCTCATGGAATTTCCTAATATCCTTATGCTTATCCTTATACTTTTTTACAGCAGTTTGTACGCTGGCTGATATAAAGAAATACTGTTGTTTTAACCGAAGCTCTTTTCCGGCATAATGATTGTCATTGGGATATAATACCTCCACAATGGTCTTTGCTAAATTTTCCTGTTCCACTGCCTTTTGATAATCTCCCTTATCAAAAGAATCCAAATGAAACTCATTGATTGCCTGTGCATCCCAGATACGAAGTGTGTTCACCACATTGTTTCCGTATCCCACAATGGGAATATCATATGGCACTGCCAGTACAGAACTGTAATTTTCCTGAATAAAAGTATCTCTTTTTTTCACATTGTCATACTTAATGTGAATATTTCCTCCAAATTTTACTTCTGTGGCATATTCTGGACGGCGCAGTTCAAATGGATTACCATCCTTTAACCACAAGTCTGGAACCTCCACCTGATATCCATTCTCGATTTTTTGCTGAAACATGCCATAGCGATAACGAATGCCGCATCCGTAGGCAGAATATCCCAAGGTTGCCAAAGAATCCAAAAAGCAGGCTGCTAACCGTCCCAGACCGCCATTTCCCAACGCTGCATCCGGTTCCTGATCTTCAATCACATTGATGTCACATCCTAATTCTTCCAAGGCTTCTTTCACTTGATCGTAACAGCATAGATTAATCAGATTATTTCCTAAGGCTCTTCCCATGAGAAATTCCATAGACAAATAATAAACCGTTTTGGGGTCTGACTTCTCATATTCCTTCTGTGTTGCCAGCCATGCATCAATAATTTTGTCTTTTACTGCATATGATACCGCTTGAAAAATCTGCTGGTTGTCTGCCTCCCTCAATTTTTTTCTGAAAAGTGTCTTAATATTGTCTTCTACACTTTTCTTAAATTCCTCTTTGTCAAATTCTAGTCCCGCCATGTTGTTCTTCCTCCTCTATCTCTTTACTTTATTAAAAACCATTTTACTACTACAATTTTATTACTTTTTACCATTATTTGGGTAACAAAACATATCTTTATTGTATAACTTACCCAATTCACTGTCAAGTTATGTTTCTCTAATTTTAAAAATTTCTTTGTGAAATATCACTTCTGAAACAATTATAAAAAACAGCCCTGAAAAATTTATCTCAAAGCTGTTTTTTTTCTTACTCAAAAGTAATCATCAATTAAAATTTATATCACCCATTTACCTTATAGTCTCCACGTTTGATAATTCCAAATCCTATGGGATAAGGTCCTGTGTGTACACCAATGGTGGCTCCAATTTGATAGATTGGTATATGGTCAACACCATAGTCCTTCAAAACTTTCAATGCTGTTTCACGAAATTCTTCTGCCTCTTGATAGGAATAGCCATAACCGATACACAAGGTATATTCCTTCATATCTGCTGACACTTCCTTTATATACTCCACCAGCAAATCTATGACCTTACTCATAGATTTCTTTCGGCTGCGGGCAATTCCTGACGAGAAGATTTCTCCTTCTTTTAAGGTAATCAAAGGCTTTACACCTAAAATCGTACCAGCAATTCCTGCTAATTTTCCAATTCTTCCCCCATGCCTCAGATACTCTAAATCACCTATGGTAAAGAAAATTCTACCAGAATCCCGAATGGCCTTTAATCTCCTAACAGACTCTTCAAAATCATAACCCCCATCCCGTAATCTGCATGCCTCCAAAACATAAATTCCCTGCAAAACCGTATTAATTCTGGCATTTATAACTTCAATTTTCGCATTGGGATAATTCTCCAGAATTATACTTTTCGCATTTTCTGCCGACTGCATGGAACCACTGAATTTTACGGTAATGCAGATACAAATTACCGGAATATTGTCCTTTGCATATCTTTCAAAAACATTATAATAATCCTGGGGGGACGGACAGGATGTCTTAGGATATACCCCTTTTTTTTCCACCATTTCCTGATAGAACTCTCTGATTCCTATCTCCACCATTTCCTTTTTATAATTTTCTCCATCAAAAGAGACATAGAATGGTACCACATCTATCTTTTTCTCTTTTGTTAGTTCTGGAGACAAATCGCAGGAACCATCACTAATAATCTGATATTCCATATAAAACAATCCTTTCTGATATATCTATGGTTTCATTTTTTCTTTCTATGAAAGTACCCTTTTTTGTTTTAGCAAAAAAGCTGAATTCGGGTATTCCGACATGCATCTCATAACTTTCATTTATGGTGGTGCATTAAGGATGCATGGAGGTTTTGTAACTATTCAGTATCTTCATCGTTACATTATTTCTATAACTTACCTTTTTTTAAAGAAATACATTTTCACTCCAATGAACAAAAAAAGAACTCCCATAATCGCCATAACAACAAAAAATAAATATTCTGAGTTTCCCTGAAGTCCTGGCAGATATGCTTTTGCTACGTTATTGTATTCGCATAATAGTCCATTATTAGGATCACTCTTATCATATAAAATATGCTGCTCTGACCAGATACTGTTCGTGCTCTGAGTCAGACTATCCCTTATGACATATTTTTCATCATTAACCCAATATTCTATTGTATATTTAATCTCATAGAGATCCTCATCCAGGTTACGGTCCGATTGTTCAATCACTTTTCCATTTGTTACCTCATAATTGGCATATTTATCTGCTTGGGCTTTCAGGTGATTTATGGTTAATGGAATAGCCAGTATGGATCCTATCCCTGTTCCGAATATTGCTACAAATAAAATTATACTCACAAAATAACTTTCTATATACAACAAAGCCTTTTTTCCCTTACTTTTTTCTGCAGGCAGTGGTTTTGCATATCTGGAAAGCCATACCAGATCTTCCTCCATTTTTTTTGCGTATGTATCTGCATCTATATCTATTCCTAAAAATAAAACCTTTCTTGCTTTTGTAAGTTTCTTATCATAATGGTTTATATCCCCCTCCTTTTCCATAACTACATCAATATCAAATATAACTTTCTGATTAGAATTTATGCACTTATCATAAATATCCTTATCTACAGATATGGTCATTTTCCTATTATCCGCCCTCATAAATGTCACTTGGTATATTTCTTCATTGCAATTATTATAATTAGTTATAGAGGAAGATGTTGACACAATTTTTCCACCTAATGTTCTATTCATTACCTTTTGCATATTTAAGCCCTCCATCCCCAACTGATGCTACGGATTGCTTTGTTGTTTCACAACTCCCGCAATCCTTCAGACATTCAAAATTCGCTGATTTACTGCGTAAATCGCTTCTTTCTCATATTTGGGCGGGTCTCAAGTTCAAATGCCTTATCATGCAAGCATGAACGGCATTTTGACCTTTTGACCCTAGCATCATAAAATTTTGTTAAAGTAGTTATCATTTTGAAGAAAAGTTAAAGCTTTTTCTCAACTCCCAAGGTAACTTCTTCCCCATTAATATTCCATTCTTTGGAATATCCACCCATGGTTCCCAAAGAAAGCTCCTCTGCCATAACTTCCGACTTGATAGTGTCTCCAAATTTACTTAAAATATTGCTGACCTTATCACTTCCGGTTTCGTAGATCTTAATCTTATCCATCACCTCAAACCCTGCTTCTTTACGCATTGTTTGAACTTTACTGATAATTTCACGGACAAAGCCCTCTTCAATCAATTCATCTGTCAGATTGGTATTCAGTACAATCGTAGCTTCATTGTCACCTTCCGACACATACCCATTCATTTGTGCCATATCAATTAACAGATCCTCTTTCGTCAATTCCACTGCTTCACCATTGATATCCAAATGGAGTGCTCCCTTCTCATTCAACTCATCCATAGCAGCGTTGCCATCCAATTCTGACAATGCTGTACGAATTCCATTTAAAAGCTTTCCATACTTAGGTCCTACGGTCTTAAGCTGTGGTTTAAAGGTATAAGAAGTAAACTGACGCACATCATCTGCAAATGCAACCTTCTTTACATTCAATTCATCTGCAATAATTTCTTTATAGAAGTCACTTAACTCCTTGCCTGCCTTAATAAACATTTCACCAATCGGCTGACGGTTTTTGATATTTGCCGCATTTCTTGCAGCCCGTCCCATCACCACATATTTTAATACTGCATCCATATCCGCTTCCAAATCCTTGTCAATCCAGCTTTCATTGACTGTTGGGAAGTCACATAAGTGAATACTTTCCGGTGATGTCTTATCAATACTTCTCACCAGATTCTGATAGATATCCTCTGTCATAAAAGGAATCATAGGTGCTGCCGTCTTACAGATGGTTACCAGAGCTGTGTATAATGTCATATAAGCATTCACCTTGTCCTGCTCCATTCCCTTTGCCCAGAAACGGTCACGGCAGCGTCTCACATACCAGTTACTCATATCATCCACAAACTCTGCCAAAGCTCTGGCTGCCTCTGGGATCTTGTAAGTATCTAAGCTGTTATCCACTTCCTTTACCACTGTATTTAACTTAGACAGCAGCCACTTATCCATAACCGTCAATTTATCATATTCCAAGGTATATTTTGTAGCGTCAAACTCATCAATGTTTGCATAAAGTACAAAGAATGCATAGGTATTCCAAAGAGTTCCCATAAACTTTCTCTGTCCCTCAGTAACTGCCTTTCCATAAAAACGATTTGGCAGCCATGGAGCAGAGTTAATATAGAAATACCATCTTATTGCATCTGCCCCAAATTCATTTAATGCATCAAAGGGATCCACTGCATTTCCCTTTGACTTGGACATCTTCTGTCCATTTTCATCCTGTACATGACCAAGCACAATTACATTCTTATAAGCAGGCTCATTGAAAAGAATGGTGGACTCTGCCAGTAAGGAGTAAAACCATCCTCTGGTCTGGTCCACTGCCTCAGAGATAAAGTTTGCTGGAAACTGTTTTTCAAATACTTCCTTGTTCTCAAAGGGATAATGATGCTGTGCAAAGGGCATTGCTCCAGAATCAAACCAACAGTCAATTACTTCCGGTACTCTGTGCATCTCCCTGCCACATTCCGGACACCGGATGGTAACTTCATCAATGTATGGACGATGCAATTCGATATCCTCCGGGCAATTATTACTCATACTCTTTAACTCTTCAATACTTCCTACGGAATGCTGACAGCCACATTCACATTCCCAGATATTCAGAGGAGTTCCCCAGTAACGATTACGGCTGATGCCCCAGTCCTGAACATTCTCCAGCCAGTCGCCAAAACGTCCCTTTCCGATACTTTCGGGAATCCAATTTATCTTATTATTGTTGGCAATCAGATCCTCTTTTACATCTGTCATCTTGATAAACCATGATTCTCTTGCATAATAGATAAGAGGAGTGTCGCATCTCCAGCAGTGGGGATATTCATGCTCAAACTTTGGTGCATCAAACAGTAAATTATTTTCCTCTAAATCCTTTAAAATCTGTGGATCTGCCTTTTTGCAAAAGATTCCTGCATAAGGGGTTTCTTCTGTCATTTCTCCTTTACTGTTCACAAACTGGATAAATGCCAAATCATATTTTCTTCCCACACGTCCGTCATCTTCACCAAAAGCAGGTGCAATATGAACAATACCGGTACCATCTGACATGGTTACATAGTCATCACAGACTACCATATGGGCTTTTTTCCCTGCCTGTTTCTTCACTGCTTCACCGTTAAATGCAAACAACGGCTCATAGAACTTCCCCTCCAAGTCCTTTCCTTTATAGGTCTCAAGTACCTCATAAGCCTTCTCTTCTTCACTGTCTGTTAATTTCCCCAGAATCTTATCAAGAAGTGCCTCTGCCATATAATAGTTGTATCCATCCACTGCCTTTACCTTGCAGTAAGTTTCTTTTGGATTTACACAAAGTCCCACATTGGACGGCAGTGTCCATGGAGTGGTTGTCCATGCTAAAAAGCAGGCATCCTCCCCTACTACCTTGAAACGAACCACTGCGGAACGTTCTTTTACTGTCTTATAGCCCTGTGCCACTTCCTGTGCAGAGAGAGGAGTCCCGCAGCGTGGACAGTAAGGCACAATCTTAAATCCTTTATAAAGCAATTTTTTATTCCAAATTTCCTTTAATGCCCACCATTCAGACTCGATAAAATTATTGTCATAGGTAACGTATGGATTTTCCATATCCGCCCAAAAGCCAACGGTGGATGAGAAATTCTCCCACATTCCCTTATATTTCCAAACACTTTCTTTACACTTTTTAATAAAGGGTTCCATGCCGTATTCTTCAATCTGATCCTTGCCATCTAAGTCCAGAAGTTTTTCAACCTCCAACTCCACCGGAAGACCATGGGTATCCCAGCCTGCTTTTCTTGGCACCATGTATCCTTTCATGGTACGGTATCTTGGAATCATATCCTTGATTACACGGGTAAGTACATGACCAATGTGAGGCTTACCATTAGCAGTAGGGGGACCGTCATAGAAGGTATAAGTCTCTCCCTCTTTGCGGTTTTCCATACTTTTTTTAAAAATATCATTGTCTGCCCAGAATTTCTCTACATTTTTTTCTCTTTCAACAAAATTTAGGTTTGTGGATACTTTTTCGTACATTTGTTTTTTCCTTTATAACTATTCAGTACCTTCATAGTTACAAGCAAAGAACCATGCAAAATTGCCTACGGCAATGGTTCTTTGCCTGTTATATCTACTTTTTCTTACGGTCTGTGCAGTAAATGCACAGACCTACTGAACAGTTACTTCCTTTCTACTTTATTTTTACCATTTCCATAGAAATGGCAGCTCTTTTAAAATATGGATTTGTATGTTCATTCTTCACCGGCAAAAGTAAAAAACTCCCGTCTTTATTGTAAAAAGACGAGAGTTACCTTCATTTACCACTTATTACAACATACTACCATATGTGTTCCCCTCTAACGGTGGGATACCGTTGATGCCTAGCTTTTATAAAGTTCGGATCAAAACTCGGAAGTGATCTTCACTGAATGCTACTTCTGCCGATCTCACACCCACATCGGCTCGCTGATAGTTTCACAGACAGGTACTGTCTTCGTCTCAGTTGTTTTCATATCTATTCATTATGATATTCTGTATTTTCCAAAAAGTCAACCTAATTTTTTTAGAAGTTAAGTATTAAATTGTAAAGTGGTGTATAAAAAATAAATATAATTTTTTTGCAACCTTTTTACCTGCATTTTAGTATTAGTAGTGAAAACAGAAAACAAATTGCCAAAATAAAAGAGAAGGAGAATTATTATGAAACTAAAAGAATGTTTACAAAGAGGTATCTGCCTTACATTGACAACGGTACTTTTATTAACCGGATGTGCCTCCCAAGAACCAGAGGAAGCTGCAATGGTACCAATGGACACTCAAAAAAATGAAGCTGTATTGGACAATACAACATTGTCTGATTCCACTGATGACATCGTGTCAATTCTGCAAAAACAATATGGTGGTGCTTCTGCAAATTATTCCAAAGAGATCCTTAATGTGGAGCATGACGAAACCATTAAGTATAAATTAGGCTTTGATGGTTCCGTAATAGATTGGATGTGGGAGGACTATTTTTGTATTTACCAAGATGCAGATATGAAATATCCTTTAAAGGGCTGTTTTTTTGACTTTGATGAGGATAGCAGCACTCTTGTTATCGAACCCTCTAATTATGGAATTATTGAACCTCTGTCATCTGGTGATATTGATTTAAGCGATTTATCCGGAGCATATCTCGCTGATGATAATTCCGCAAATTGGGGTAATTTGGGTGAATTATATTTCGTTCAGAAATTGGATCCGAAAACGGGAGAAGAACTGAAAACACCACTGATTACAATTATAAAAGTGCATAATGAACTTGAAACTGCCCCAAAGGTAACTTATTCCTGTAATGAGAACGGCGAAGCCACTATTAGCTGGAATCCGGTAGAAGGTGCAAAGGAATATCTTTTATTCAAAGTAACAAAAACAGAAGTAGACAATATTGGTTTTGATTCCTCTGCTATGGTATTTGCAAGAACCTCTGATACCTCATGGACAGCCTCCTCAGATGAAAGTGGCTCTTCTCATTATATGAATGACTTATTTTCTAATTTTATTACCTCGGAAGATGATGAAAACTATGGTGAAATGGAAAATCTGAATGGTGATTTTAATGAAACAAATCCCGAATATGTGGGGGTGATTGCAGTTACGGAAACAGGAAGTTCTCCAGTAAGTAATTTGTATTCATTAAATGACTATTCTAAATTACTTCCATATTGCTTTGCAAGTTATGAAAATGATTCTGAAGGAGCTGAAGATGCATTCTACAATTCTATAGACTCACTTCCTGCGGAAATAATCATTACTATGTGTGATGGTTCCAGTTCCCGAAGAGTCATTGATTATGACTTTGATCATACCACGATTGAGGATCATTCCACGATTGCATTTTTAACAATCAATGGTTATGCTTCCGGAACTTCTTTGCACAACGAATACATGGTAACTGTCAATAAGGATACTTTAGATAATGAATTGGAAGCTTTGAAAACACGTCAGGAAAAACTGAAAAATAAAGGTGGAAACATCAATAAAGATATCACTATTGACACAGACAGTTCCTCTACGGAAGAACCTACCCCAACAAAAGAAGCAGAACCCACAGAAGAGGCAGAACCCACAAAAGAAGCGGAACCCACAGAAGAGGCGGAACCCACAGAAGAAACAGAACCCACAAAAGAAGCAGAACCCACAAAAAGCTCAGATGCACCTGAAAAACCTTCTGGTGATAATTTGGTTACAGATCAGGAAGTTAATGCTAACAGTGCTTTAAGTGCATACATAGCTTTAGCCCTATTAAACAGTGAGACAAGCATTGATATCAGCATGTTTTCAGAAAGCATGAATACAAATATTGTTTCTGATGCATTTATGGAAGCACAGTATCAGAATCCACTGGTTATGGGTATTTCCAAAGCTGGTTATGATTCACAAAATCAGATTTTGCATGTTGCCTATGATGACTCTCCGGAAGAAACTTCTGCAAAACGAGAACAAGTAAAGGAAAAGGCTTCTGAAATTGTATCTGAAATTATTACAGACGGAATGAGTAATATGGAAAAGGAATTAGCCATTAATTCATATTTGTGTGAAAATGCAATATATGATGATGCAGCACTGGAAAATGCGGAACAATATAATTTTAATGAAGTAGACCATGAATATTTAGATTCCTTTACACCATATGGTATTCTGGTAAATGGTGTTGGTGTATGTGCCAGCTATGCAGGTGCCTTTAAAGTGTTAGCTGATGAAGCAGGATTGGAAAGTATTGTTGTAACAGGCTATCTCCAAGGTAATCTTCCTCATGCATGGAATCGTGTAAAAATTGATGACACCTGGGTTACTTTGGATGTGACAAACAATGATAATGATATTATTCAAAATGCTTTAATGAATGTGTCGGATCAAGGGATCAATGATGTCTTGATAGAGGATGATCGTTTTGTCATGGATGATCATCTATACTCTTACACCTGCAGCACAGATGACAACGAATATTATCATTATACAAATAAATATTTTGACTTAGATACTATCACTGATAAACTGGCAGAGGAACTGTCTGCAAATGGTTCCACCACACTTCGTACTGATTATATGATTAACGATGAGCAGTTCCAAACTATTGCACAAAATGTTGCCAATAAGGTAACCGGGGAGATTAAGGGCTATTATTGGCTTGGTGTAATTCACCTCACACGATAATAGAAGTAATTTTTAACTGTTCAGTACTCTTACTGTTATAGGCAGAATTTCATCAAAATTTGCTTACGATGATAGAATTTTATGATACAAATCTATGTTTTTTACAAATTATGCCGTAAATAACAGCATTGTACTGAATAGTTACCTAATTTTTGTATTGTTCCTGCCTCTTGGCTGTGATAAAATGATTCATGGATCAGGAGGTAACTATGGATACAACAAATACATTTAATATAGACGAAATCGTAGACAGATATTCCGATATGGTATATCGCATTGCTTTAACACAAATGAAGAATATTCATGATGCTCAAGATATTTTTCAAGAGGTATTTCTTCGCCTAGTAAAATATATAGATACCATTGAAGATGAAGAACATTTGAAATCTTGGTTGATACGGGTTACTCTAAATTGCTCCAAAACAAACTTGATGAGCGGATGGAGAAAACACACTCAGCCATTAGAATTGGACGAAGAACAGTCTCAGATTCTCTTTGAAATGGAAGAACAGTCTCAACTATATGAGCAGATTCAAAAACTTCCTAAAAAGTACCGAACTGTACTTTATCTATTCTATTATGAGGAACTATCCATCAAGGAGATTTGTGCCATAACGCAACAAAAGGAAACTACTGTGAAATCCCAGTTATCTAGAGCAAGAAAAATGTTAAAACAACAACTTTTAAAATTAGGGTGGCACAATAGTTATTTTAAGGAGTGAGCAAAATGAATAAACAAATAAAAGAGTCTTTTGATCAAATTCATGCCCCGGAATTTCTAATTGAGGATACCAAAAGAAAGCTCCACGAGGCAGAAGCCAAAAAGACTTCCACAACAAAACAACAAAACATTCATTGGAAAACCATTACTGGTACTGTCTGTGCATTGGCTGCCTGTGCTGTGATAATGGTAACCGGATACAATTTTTTTAATACCTCACCATCTTCTCCCAATGTGCCTGAGGGTAGTGGAGAAATAGCTGATTTAAAAGAACAATCAGATTCATTAAATGCAACAGACAATACTTCCATTAATGAATTTACGTTTGAGGGGACAAAGCAGTTAAATGACTGGTACCAACTGCTGGAGAACAGCGATTTGAAGGGTGAAGAACGGATACAATTAGAAGAAAATTATGCTATTTTTACCTTTTACTACCCCAAGGGAGAAGATGAGTATCAAATTAATATTGTTTTAGAACAGGGGGTGATTGATTTCGTCCATAGCCAGCCTGTCTTACAGGGAGACTTTAAAGCAGAGGTTTATTATCAGGGAAAGCAGTTGACTAAAACAAGCCTAAATATAACTTCCAACTGCCAGTTTCTCAGCAAAGATGCCGCCATAAATTTACAGGATGTAAATCAGGATGGCCAGCCGGATTTCTCGCTGGAAACGGAACATAACCAGGGAAATGATGATACTCTTGCATGGTTTACTTTGGATGAAAACTGCAACATTATAGAAATATCAAAACAATAGACAGTACACTCCGCAAACTTTCTATTGTCATGACTAGAAAGAGAAGTGAACGATTACTCAATAGAAACGTAAATTTCTACGGAATAATCGTATCACTTCTTTTTTTGTGACAATTTAGAATCTTCTTATCTCCAAATTTTTCATATGTTTATTGATACTTTTTTCATTTGCCAACAAAGATAATTTCATCTTTTAAAGCTGTTTCATCAAATTTACCATCTCAATAGCAGTACAAGCCACATCATATCCCTTATTGCCAGCCTTTGTTCCAGCTCTTTCAATGGCCTGTTCAATATTATCTGTGGTAAGTACACCAAAAATCACAGGGATCTCTGTCTCTAAAGATACACTTGCCACACCTTTGCTTACTTCTGCACATACATAATCATAATGAGATGTGGAACCCTTGATTACCGCACCAAGGCAAATTACCGCATCATATTTTTTTGACTTTGCCATTTTCTTTGCCACCAAAGGAATCTCGAAGGCCCCCGGTACCCAGGCAATTTCAATATCATCACTGTCTACTCCATGCCGCACACAGGCATCCTCTGCACCGCTAACCAGCTTAGACACAATAAACTCATTAAATCTGGCTGCCACAATACCTACCTTAATTCCACTTGCTACTACATTTCCTTCTAATACTTTCATTTTCTTTCTCCTTTTCCAATTGATACAATCAACTCTTTTGGTTATTTTAAAAAGTTACATTATCTATCCTATTTGTAATCCGTCATATGCTCCATTTTTTCCTGCTTTGTTTTTAGATAAAAAGCATCATACTTCTGGGGTGCAATCTGAATCGGCACCCGCTGCTCAATGGTGATCCCATAACCTTTCAGTCCTGTTATCTTTTTGGGATTATTTGTCAATAAATTTAATCTTTTTGCCCCCAAATCATATAAAATCTGGGCACCTATGCCGTAATCCCGCATATCTGCCGGAAATCCCAGCTTAATGTTTGCTTCCACCGTATCCAGCCCCTGTTCTTGCAGCTCATATGCCTTTAATTTATTGATAAGACCGATACCTCTTCCTTCCTGACGCATATATAATAAAATGCCTCTTCCTTCCTCTGCTATGGTTTTCATGGCAGCCTCTAATTGTTCTCCACAATCGCAGCGCTGGGAACCAAATACATCTCCTGTTAAACATTCAGAATGAACTCTGCAAAGCACTGGTTTGCCATCATTAACCTCTCCCATGGTCAATGCCACATGATGCTCTCCATTTAATTTATTAATATAACCATGAATTATAAACTCTCCATACTTGGTGGGAAGCTTTGCTGTGGATACTCTTTCCACCAAAGATTCTCTTTCAATCCGGTATTTGATCAAATCTTCAATGGTAATCATAGTCAAACCATGTTGTTTGGAGAATTCCTTTAATTCTGTAGTACGCATCATAGTACCATCTTCCCTCATAATCTCACAACATAGCCCACACTGTCCCAATCCGGCTAATTTCACTAAATCCACCGTTGCCTCTGTGTGACCAGTTCTCTTTAATACGCCTCCTTCTCTTGCCTGTAAAGGAAACATATGTCCTGGTCTGCGGAAATCCTCCGGCTTTGCATTATCATCCTCCACCTTCATGGCAGTAATAGAACGCTCATAGGCAGAAATTCCAGTGGTGGTGTCTACATGGTCAATAGATACCGTGAAAGCGGTTTCGTGATTGTCTGTATTTTTCTCCACCATCTGACTTAGTTCCAGCTTTTCACAAAGTTCTCTTGTCATAGGCATACAGATTAAGCCCTTTGCATAGCTGGCCATAAAATTTACATTCTCCTGGGTAGCAAATTTCGCTGCACAAATTAAATCTCCTTCATTTTCTCTTTCCGGATCATCTGTTACCACAATAATTTTTCCAGCCTTCAAATCCTCTAATGCCTGCTCTACAGTTGCAAATTCGCTCATATTCATCCTCTTTTCTTAATTTAAGTCATTTCGTAACTATTCAGTACCTTTATAGTTACAAGCAAAGAACCATTTAAAAACCATATTTTTTCAAAAAATCTTCTGTAATCTTGCTTTCTTTCTCCTCCTCCATAGGCATCATCAGTTTTTCCACATATTTTCCAATGATATCACATTCTAAATTTACTTTGTGCCCAACCTTTTTCATAGGTAAATTGGTTTGCTCTCTTGTATGAGGTATGATTGACACCTGAAAACATGTATCATCCACATAAGCTACGGTGAGACTAATTCCATCTATGGTAATAGACCCCTTCTCAACAATATAGTGCAGTGTTTTTTTATCTGCACTTATGGTATACCAAACTGCATTATCCTCCGGTGCAATTTTTTCAATAGTTCCCATAGCATCCACATGTCCTGACACAATATGTCCACCAAACCTGCCATCTGCTGCCATAGCTCTCTCTAAATTTACCACACTCCCTTTCTCCAATGTGCCAAGGGAACTTCTTCGTACTGTCTCAGCCATCACATCAGCAGCAAAATAATCACTGCCTATTTTCGTTGCCGTCAAACACACTCCATTGACTGCAATGCTGTCTCCTAACTTTGTATTTTCCAACACCTTTTTTGCATGAATGGTAAGAATTGCAGAATTTCCACTTATCTGAATTGATTTAATTGTTCCCACTTCTTCTATAATTCCTGTAAACATGAATTCACCTCCTCAGCCAAACTGCTTTGCAGTTTGATTAATATAAATATCCGGTTACCAGAATATCCTCACCAATGGTTTCCATTTGCATGTTTTTCAATTTCAGTGCATCATCCATCTTAGCTATCCCAATGCCGCCAATGGGTGTTTTTGAGCTTTCTCCACCAATGATTTTAGGTGCAATATAGGCTGCTACCTTATTTACAATACCTGCTTTCAAAGCAGCTCCATGGATACCTGCACCTCCCTCTATCAACACACTGTCAATTTCCATCTCGCCTAATTTATTCATCAAAATTTTCAGATCCGTTTTCTCTTCCTGCCCTGCCTGCAACAAAATACATCCTGCTTCCTTTAATCTTTCTTCCTTTCTTTCACTGCCCTTTGTATAGGCAATCACTGTCTTTATTTCTTTGGCAGTGGTCACGATCTGACAATTTTCTTTTATGGAAAGCTTAGAGTCACATATGATCCTCACCGGGTTCACACCCTCTTCAATTCGGCAGTTTAACATAGGATTATCTGCTTTTACCGTTCCTATACCAACTAGAATGCCACTGTAACGCTTTCTTAATTCCTGTACATTTCTTCTGGCTTCCTCTCCGGTAATCCACTTAGAGTTTCCTGTATAAGAAGCAATTTTTCCATCCAAAGTCATGGCATATTTCATCACTACAAAAGGTGTTTTATTCTTAATATAGTGGAAAAAAACTTCATTTAACTTATGGCACTCTTCTTCTAAAATACCACATTCCACTTCAATTCCGGCACTCCTCAACAGTCCAACTCCTTTTCCCCCCACCAAAGGATTCGGATCCATACTTCCTACATAAACCTTTTTAATCTTTTTTTCTATAATAATATCCGTACATGGAGGTGTCTTTCCATGATGACAGCAAGGCTCCAAGGTAACATAAAGTTCTGCCCCTTGTGCATCTTCACACGACAGCAGGGCATTTCTCTCTGCATGAAAACCTCCACACTTTTCATGGTATCCCTCTGCAATAATCTTTCCCTCTCGCACCACTACACAGCCCACCATAGGATTTGGGGAGGTATGCCCCATTCCTTGTTTTGCAAGCTGCAGAGCTCTTCTCATATAAAATTCTTTTTCCCCATTCATTTCTGACATAATGTTTCCTTTCCCTTTATAATCAAAATAAATACCCTATTATTTTTTCTTTCTAAGTTTTCTTTTTTCAAACAGATATTCTCAGTCTCTTTTGCTGTTCTTCTAATAAGCTGCTTCACTGATACATCATACGGTTAAACAATAGAAAGCATGCTCTGCGAACTTTCTATTGTCATAAATAAAAAAGCCCCAAGTATACTATACTCAGAGCTTATATTTTTCATTTTTACTTATGGTTTCCCCTTTTATCTGCATTCCATGATTTCAATTCCGGATAAATGAAACAATCCATAAGCCATTTGTTATTATTTTTCTTCTCTCATCCAGACTTTAACTGTCGGCTTTGGAATTTCACCAAATCAGCATTGTGCTCGCGGGCTTTACCGCCGGTAGGGACTTACACCCTGCCCTGAAGTTACTGTTAATTATATAACAGACTATTGACTTTTGCAATAGAGAATATGTTTGAGTTACACGATTTATTCTTTGCCCCCTATATTCACCTTTTCTTATGGTCTGTGCAGTAAATGCACGAACCTGCTGAATCGTTACTTTTATAATATTAACTGTTTAATTCGAAGAATTAGTGTAATAATTACTTACATTTTTACTATATTTATAGTAATAAATCTGGGTAATTGGATGATATACTGCTGTAGTAGAAGAATAACTCTTTTTACCGGATTTTACACCATTTGCTTTTACATAAATATAGTAATTTTTATAAGGTTTTGTTTTCTTTAAGGTATAGTTATTTGATTTTACAGTTGCAACTTTTTTAAAACGGTCATTCCTTTCTTTTGCCATATACACAGTATAGCTTTTTGCTCCGGAAATCTTTTCCCATCTTAAATTTAAAGAAGAATTACTTTTCTTGTAAGCAGTTACTTTTGGAGATGCAACCACAATTTTTGATTTTGTATAAGGACCATAGCATTCTTTATTGTCTGTAGTGACATAGCTTCTTAAACGATATTTAAATCCTTTATTCTTAATCTTACTTAAAGAAAAAGAAACTCTTGATGAGTATCCATATCCTGTTTTGATACTGTTAATCTTTTTTCCACTTAAACTGCTGATTTCGATTTCAATACCTGACTGATGCTTCGTGTCATTTTGAAATGAAATGGTAGCATTTGTTGAACTGGCAGAAAAATACTGCAATTTAAATTGTGAAAATTTATTTGCCTTCGCTAAAGTCGGTTTATAAGTAATATATTTACGGCTTCCGACAGCTTCGAAACCATTCTCTGATTTTTTTACAGGGTAAATATATATATTGTAATTGGTATCATCAATTAATTTTGAAACAGTAAAAGTTGTTTTTGCCGTTGAACCTGCATACATTGGCTGCATAGCAGAGTTGCTGGGTTCGTAATAAATGTTGTAATATTGAGCACCTGAAATAGGGGCATTCCATGCAACGGAAATAGATGAAGCAGTTGCATTCGTATACTTTAAAGAATCGATGCATTCCGGTGAGGTGGTACATGCGATAGTATCGCTAAAATCAAATGTCATATTAGGGGTACTAACCGGAATCACTTTTACAAAATATGTATGGTTTGGATTTAAATTATAAATCGTATAATCACCATAATATGTATCCTTTATAATTGTAGCATTTTCCGGAAAGTTTCTGTTTTCAGAAATGTAGACAGAAACCTTTTCAACACCTAAGGGAAGATCCCACTTGATTTTAACATAATTGGTAGAAGCATCAACCTGCTTTAAGTTAGTCACTTTCGCATTTGCTGCGAAAATGTCTTTTTTAAAACCTAATGAAAGAACAATTGATGCTAATACAAATATAAAAAGGTATCTGCTTATTTTAGTAAATTTTTTTCGATAATTACTCATGAAAATTCCTCCTGGATTGTTTTTATAGGCTGATTATACAATACCTTCCAATATGTTTCAACTCAATTTTCCTGTTTCTCCATTAATTCCTCAAAGATCCGTTCCACAATTTGTCTTTGTCCCTCTGTTTTCAAGTCAAATTTTCTGGCAAACAGACACCCGCTGCCCATCAATTCATCATAATCCTCTATGCTGAAACTATAAGGATTGCCTTTTTTCCAATCAATATAACGCATACAGGCAATATAATTATCGTCCATTTTATCATAATACAGCCGATCCTTAAATTTCGAATTGTATGCTAAGGTCTGTACATAGATCTCATCCGGTGCAAAAGTATGCTTAAATGAATTCAGCAGATAATCCCAGTGTTCTAAAACATGAAAAGCAAATTCATCCGTAATACTGAACCAGGAAGATCCAAAGCACAATTCATAGGGATTATTTTTCTGCCTGTCTACCTTTATCATCTTTTGCATTCCCACATACAATTCTTCCATGATTACCCCATATAAAATCCTCTTAATCACACTATTTTCTCTTATATGCTTATGAAATCTATGGTCATAGGCATATCTGTCATAGATTTCTTTTTCTATCGGCGGCGGACAGGTAAAATGAATAAATTCTTTTCCATTATTATCATCAAAAAATTTATGAATTTCTTTCTGGGTTTTTAACGGCATACAGGCACCGGACAGTACATGATAATACTGATAATTCAAATTACCATGTGCCATCTGCAAGAAATACATTTGTGCCACCATCAATCTTGGCGTTCCCCACTCTGTATGAAACCGCTCCGTATAATAAACCTTAGATTTTTTTGTTAAACCCTGAAAATACTCAAAGTCAAAATCTTCAATTGTACTGTTTATATGAATGTAAATATCATTCCTCTCATGATCCAATAACAAAATAAGCTTTTCCAATATGGACCAATTATTAAATGCTATAATCAAATAAGCATGTCTATTGGTTTTCTTCATTTCTGCCCTTCTTTCTGCTTCTATACATTAAATGTAACGTAACAGTTCAGATATGAACTGTTACAATGTAACTATTCCATAACTTCATAGTTACAAACAAAGAACCATTGCCTGTTTCAAGTATTCTTATTATATCACTATTTTTCATATAGTTTACTCTTTTTTCAAAAAATTAATTTTTTTTTAAAAAAAAGGGTTGATTTTTCTTTGAAAGTATTATATACTTCTATTTGTGCTAAGGCAGATGGTTAAAAAATTGAATATGCGCGATTAGCTCAGTTGGTAGAGCACCTGACTCTTAATCAGGGTGTCCAGGGTTCGAGCCCCTGATCGCGCACTATAAGGTCCCTGTTTGACAGATTATACTGTTGGGTTGGGGCTTTTTTTTGTCCTTATTTTTTATTTTTCTTAATTTTTCTTAATTTCCATAAAACCCATTTGACTATATATTTTCTATATTATAATATACTTAAAAAGACTAAATTTTGGGGAGGATAAATATGAAAAAAAAATACAAAATTTCTCAATCAACAAAAGAATTAATACGAACAGAGGTTTTTGATTATCTCAGGATAATACTTACCGCCATAGTAATTTCATTTGGACTAAACCATTATGTAATTTCCAATGCCTTAGTACCCAGCGGTTCTATGGAGTCCACCATTCAGGTTAATGACCGCCTTTTTATCAATCGGCTTTCCTATGTGACACAGGAACCCCAGAGGGGCGATATTATTTCGTTCTATTTTCCTGATAATGAAGAGGAAATCTATTTAAAAAGAATTATTGGGCTTCCCGGTGAAACCATTGAAGGCCGTGACGGTGAAATTTATATTAATGATGTTCTTCTGGAAGAATCTTATATTAAAGAAATATCCTATGATGACTTTGGACCTTATACCGTTCCAGATGAATGCTATTTCTGCATGGGTGATAACCGCAATCATTCCTTTGATTCCCGTTACTGGCAGCATAAATTTGTTTCAAAGGATAAAATTGTGGGGAGAGCCATGCTGAAATACTATCCACATTTTGAAAATTTGTATATTAAATAAATGCGATTGATATGACACCGCTAATTCATTTTTTCTTTTGAAATGTACATATCCATAAAAGGAGAAGTTCAATGATTTCGCAAAAAACATTATATGAAATAGATGAGTTAAGTACATTATATGAGCTACATTGGGGGAAAAGTTAGATGATTCTATTATTCCCCGAGGAATGTCTCAGGAACACTATCTTTACAATCTATACCATGAATACTCAGAAAGGAGCTTATATGAAGTCTTACCAGATTACAGACTATATTCATAATATTTTACAGCAGCATGTAAAATGCGGTGATATCTGCATTGATGCCACTATGGGAAATGGAAACGATACACTAAAGCTTTGCCGCCTTACCGGTAATCAGGGCAAGGTCTATGCCTTTGATATTCAACCCGCTGCCTTGAACCAAACCAAGGTGCTCCTTGAAAAAGAAAAAGTTATTCACATTGCCCGCTTAATTTTGGATTCCCATACACATATGGATCAATATCTGGCAAAAGAAAGTGTCTCTTGTATCGTATTTAATTTTGGTTATCTTCCCTCCGGGGATCATTCTCTTTGTACCAAAGCAGCTTCCAGCATGGAAGCCATAACAAAAGGTCTGTTGCTGCTTCAAAAAGGCGGTATTATGACACTATGTATTTACAGTGGAAAAGATTCCGGCTTTGAAGAAAGAGATGCTTTATTGGATTTTTTAAAAACTCTGGAGCCCAGGAAATATCTTGTGATCTTATCCAGCTACTATAACCGCCCCAACCATCCTCCTATACCTGTACTAATTGTGAAACACTAAAAATGTTATTTCGTAACTGTTCAGTAGGTCTGTGCAATAAATGCACAGACCTACTGAACAGTTACTCTTACTTTCTATTTTGGAATAGAATTCTTTGTATCTTAGATATTAATTTCTGTGAGAAACTCCTTAAAAAAACAGCCACTCTTAAATAATAAATTCCTTCAGCATTTCAGCCAAATTCTGGGACTGTGAAGATAATTGTTCACTGGCGGCTGCACTTTCTTCTGCCATAGCTGAATTGTCCGTTACCACTTCTGTTACCTGTTCCAATGCCAAATGAATCTGTTGTATTTGCTCATTTTGTCTTCTGGAAGCTTCATCAATCTCTGCAATTACCCCTTGCAGTTCTTCTACATGGGTCAAAGCCTGCTTTAACTGTTCCGAAGTCTTATTTACAATCTCTGTACCATGCTGCACTGCCTGTAAGGAATTTTGAATGAGAGAGGTGGAAGTCTGTACTGCTCCCATACTTTCTGATGACAATTTTCCCACTTCCCCTGCAACAACAGAAAAGCCACGTCCCATTTCTCCTGCACGGGCAGCTTCAATGGATGCATTCAAAGAAAGCAGATTTGTCTGGCTGGCAATAGACTCAATGGAAGTAATGATTTCTTCAATCTGTGATGAACATTCTGAGATCTCATTCATGGCATCTACCACCAAATCCATCTGCTGGTTGCCTGACTCCAGTTCCTTTGTCATCACATTCATCTTTTTTCTTGCCTGCTCTGTATAGCCTGCATTGTAGTCTACCTGCTCCGCAATCTCTGTGACAGATGCCTGCAATTCTTCCACTGTTGCAGCCTGAGAAGTTGCCCCATCTGCCAATGCCTGCGCACCATTTGCAATCTGATCCGAGCCTCCTGCCACCTGAATGGAAGCCTCGTCAATATTCCTTAAGGTTTCAATTAATCGTTCCGACAAATTTTCCAATCCAATTTTTATTTTTTTAAATTCCCCGGCATATTCCTGCTTTAATTCGAATTTCAGATTTCCATCAGCAACCTGATTTAATACTGCTGTAATTTCATCAATATATACAATATAATCCTTCAAACGAACAATGGTCTTTGTGATAGCTTTCCCGACGGCACCTACTTCATCGTCTGTATTTACATCAACCGAAACATCTAAATCTCCATCTGCAATTTTATCTGCCACATTTTTTAAGTTTTTCAATGGTTTTACAATTCCAGCGGCAATTTTATTTAATATAAATATTAGTAAAGAAATAGCAATGGCAAAGCACAAAATGACCGCAATCATAAGTTTAACAACTACCTCATTATATTCTGCACTGGGCATTGCACTAAGAACAGACCAACCCGTATTACCTATGACAGAATAATGTCCGTATACTTTTTTTCCATTATAATGATATGTAAAACTTTTATCTTCTCCCTTATTAATGGTATCTATCACATTTTGAGGCATATTAATATCATAGATAGATTTTCCCTCTACTGAGTCTTGGGGAGCATGCATAATAGTCCCGGCTTTCGTAAGTAAGAAGAAATATCCCGTATCTCCTAATTTTTTTTCTGCCATAATTTGATCTAAAACAGATACCGTGATATCAACTGCTGCCACTCCCAGCATCTCTCCATTACTTTCATAAATTGGAGTCACAACAGTTGAAATCATTTGTCCATCGGAAGAATTCACATATGGTTCGGATATAATTGTTGTTCCTGCCTCTGAAACACTTTTATACCAATCTCGGCTGGTAATATCCCATTCTCCCTGCGGTGATACATAACCACTTTCGGTATCTTCAAAAAACATACTTGCATCCACATCTCCCAGCCATGCAGCCAGAATATTGTCTGGATCTGTATTCTTAACATTCGTTAATGTAGTTCTCATATTTTCAAAATTTTCTGCCTCTTGTATTTTGTCCCCCGGTCCTACATCTTCAAAAAGTTTTCTGGCTCCGTTGTTTGCTGCCAACTGCTTCGTCACTTCCATATATTTCATGACATATTCACTAATCTCACCAGCCACTACTTCAGATTCTGCTGTAATTTCCTCGGTTCTTATTTTCGATACGGAATTTTGTGCTATCAAAATAATTACTATTGCCACTACAATCAAAATACAAAAGGTGGGCACAATAATTTGTTTTACCATCTGCCCATAGATTCCATATAATCTGCTGCTCTTTTTGTTTCCATTACCGTTGGTGCTATATTTCCCCCTTTCCCCGGTTTTTATTGTGTTTCTCACAATCTCTTTCTTTTCTTCTCCAATATTCCCCATAGCTTTCTCCTTCTCTCTTTCATTTTGAATTGTCAGATAATAAATTTAACACCGTTTATTGTAATAATACAATATCTATTGAATACCTTTCAATTATAGCAAAAAAAACACAATAAGTAAAACATTTTTATTAATATAATATAATTTGCTGATAAATATAACTTTTTCTCCGGAAAGGCACATACAATAATATAATTTTACAGATTTTCCTCTGAATTATAAAGATACTGCTGTGATGAAACGGACAAAAACTTTCTGACATTTTTTATATGATTTATTTTTAATGTAAAAAATATCCCGTTAAGTATACTTAACGAGATATCCATAACACTAAGTAACTAATTTTGAATTACTTTTTTCTAACTTTCCATACCTTCTTCTGATTCTTCTTCTTTTTCTACTACAACAGCATCTTCTCCTTGATCCTTATCTTCCTCACGAACCTTAGACATACTTGCTACAACCACATCATCTTCCATGTTAATAAGCTTGACACCGGAAGTAATACGACCTAACACTGAAATATCTCCAACCTCCATGCGAATAATAATTCCTTCTGTGGTAATTAACATAATCTCTCTATGTTCATCTACTGCCTTAGCTGCTACCACATTACCGGTTTTATCGGTAATTTTATAGCACTTGACACCTTTTCCTCCCCTATTTTGGACATTAAATTCACTTACCATAGTGCGCTTTCCCATACCTTTTTCTGATACAATTAAAAGAGCATCTCCCTGGGTATCCATCTGCATTGCCACAACTTCATCTTCCGGTGTCAAATTCATACCGATAACCCCCATGGATACACGTCCGGTGGTACGCACATCTGTTTCTTTAAATCGAATGCACATACCATCCTTTGTGACTAAAAGAATATCCTTTGTATTGTCGGTCACTTTAACCTCAATCAATTCATCATCCTCACGAAGATTAATGGCTGCAAGTCCCTTTTTCCTCACATTGGAATACTCTGAAATCGGTGTTTTCTTCACAATACCCTTCTTGGTTGCCATAAAGAGATATCTGTCCTCCTTATACTCTCGAAGGGCGATAATAGCTGTAATCTTTTCCCCCGGCATCAACTGCAGCAAATTGACAATGGCTGTCCCTCTTGCTGTTCTGCCGGCTTCCGGAATCTCATATGCCTTAATTCGATACACCCGCCCTGTGTTGGTAAAAAACATAATATAGTGATGGGTGGTTGCCATCATCAAGTCCTCTATGTAATCTTCATCTATGGTCTGCATTCCCTTGATGCCCTTGCCGCCTCTATGCTGGGAATGGAAGTTATCCACTGTCATTCGCTTAATATATCCCAAGTGTGTCATTGTGATCACTGTATTTTCCTTTGGAATCAAGTCTTCCATAGACATATCAAATTCATCAAAGCCAATGGTGGTTCTTCTGTCATCTCCATACTTATCCGAAATAAGCAAAATTTCCTCCTTGATAACTCCAAGAAGTTTCTTCTCATCTGCTAAGATAGCTTTCAACTCAGCAATTCTCTCCATCAGCTCTTTATATTCTGTCTCTAATTTCTCTCGTTCCAAACCGGTCAGGGCACGCAGACGCATATCCACAATAGCCTGTGCCTGAACCTCTGTGAGTCCAAAACGTTCACTTAAACTATTTTTTGCCTCCTGTGGATTCTGGGAGCCTCGAATAATGGCAATCACCTCATCGATATTGTCTAAAGCAATCAACAAGCCTTCTAATATATGAGCTCTTTCCTCTGCCTTATTCAAATCGTACTGGGTTCTTCTGGTAACTACCTCTTCCTGATGTTTTAAGTAATAAGTCAGCATATCCAACAGGCTTAATATCTTTGGCTGATTATTCACCAATGCCAGCATAATCACACCGAAAGTATCCTGAAGCTGGGTATGTTTATAAAGCTGATTTAGCAATACACTGGCATTTACATCCTTGCGGAGTTCAATGGAGATTCGCATACCTTCTCTGTCAGATTCATCAATAATTCCGGTAATTCCATCAATCTTTTTGTCTCTTACAAGATCCGCAATCTTTTCAATCAGACGTGCCTTATTTACCATATATGGCAGCTCTGTCACAATAATCTTGCTCTTGCCGTTTGGCATTGTTTCGATATCTGTCACCGCACGGACTTTGATCTTTCCCCGTCCGGTTCTATATGCCTGTTCAATGCCTCTTGTTCCCAAAATCTGAGCTCCTGTGGGAAAATCCGGTCCTTTTACGATAGGAAGAATCTCTTCCATGGCAGTATCTCTGTCTTCTTCAATGCGGTTGTCAATAATCTTGACCACAGCTGCTATTACCTCGCACAGATTGTGAGGCGGAATATTTGTTGCCATACCTACCGCAATACCAGTCGTTCCATTTACCAACAGATTTGGAAAACGAGAGGGCAGTACCGTAGGTTCTTTCTCTGTCTCATCAAAATTCGGTACAAAATCTACGGTATTTTTATTAATATCTGCCGTTAATTCCATGGAAATTTTGCTCAATCTTGCCTCGGTATAACGCATTGCCGCTGCACCATCACCGTCAACAGAACCAAAATTTCCATGACCATCCACCAAAATATATCTTGTAGACCAGTCCTGTGCCATATTTACTAATGCACCATAAATAGAACTATCACCGTGGGGATGATACTTACCCATGGTATCACCTACAATACGGGCACATTTTCTATGGGGCTTGTCAGGACCATTATTCAATTCAATCATGGAATACAAAATTCTACGTTGTACCGGCTTTAATCCATCTCTTACATCAGGTAATGCGCGCTGAGCAATAACACTCATGGCATAATCTATGTAGGATTCCTGCATTGTTTTCTTGAGATCAACCTCATGCACTTTGTCAAATATGGTATCGTCCAATCTTTTCTACCTCCTACACATCTAAATTTTTAACATAAACTGCGTTTTCTTCAATAAACTCACGACGTGGCTCTACTTTATCACCCATTAGAGTGGTGAAAACCACATCAATTTCCGGATCAAATTCATCCATGGTGACTTTTTTGAGAATACGTTTCTCCGGATCCATAGTAGTCTCCCATAGCTGCTCAGCATCCATTTCTCCCAGCCCCTTGTAACGCTGTATTTTATTATTGTTATCTCTTCCCACTTCTGAAAGAATTTCATTTAATTCTTCATCCGAGTAAGCATACCAGACCTTTTTATTCTTCTCCAGCTTAAATAGAGGCGGCTGTGCCATATACACATGACCTTCTTTGATCAGATCCGGCATAAACCGATATAAAAAGGTAAGCAGCAGAGTGCTAATATGGGCACCGTCCACATCCGCATCTGTCATAATAATAATCTTATTATAACGAAGCTTACTTATGTCAAAATCTTCATGGATGCCTGTTCCAAAAGCAGTAATCATTGCCTTAATTTCTGCATTTCCATAAATTTTATCCAGTCTTGCTTTCTCCACATTCAAAATCTTTCCTCGCAATGGCAGAATTGCCTGTGTAGCACGGCTTCTGGCACTTTTAGCAGATCCCCCCGCTGAATCTCCCTCTACAATATAAATTTCACAGTTTTCCGGATTTTTATCGGTACAGTCTGCCAACTTTCCCGGTAAACTCATACCATCTAAAGCAGTCTTTCTTCTGGTTAAATCCCTTGCCTTTCTTGCTGCCTCTCTGGCTCTCTGTGCCATAATAGACTTTTCAAGTATAATTTTTGCCACCTGTGGATTCTGTTCTAAAAAGTAAGTGAGCTGCTCACTTACAATACTATCCACTGCACCCCTTGCCTCAGAATTTCCCAACTTTTGCTTTGTTTGTCCTTCAAACTGAGGTTCTCCAATCTTTATACTAATAATGGCAGTCAATCCCTCTCGAATGTCTTCACCCGATAAATTTTGTTCGCTGTCCTTTAACAATTTATTATTTCTGGCATAATCATTAAAAGTTTTTGTCAATGCATTACGGAAACCTGCCACATGAGTGCCCCCTTCGGGGGTTGTAATATTATTTACAAAACCATAACAGTTTTCTGTATAGGAATCATTGTGCTGTAAAGCAACCTCCACATACACCTCATCCTTAGTTCCCTCACAGTAGATAATTTCCGGATACAGTGCCTCCTTACTTTTATTCAGGTACTCCACAAATTCCTTGATACCGCCCTCATAATGAAATTCTCTCTCCTTCGGAGTTTCCTCTCTGTCATCCCGCAGAATGATCTTTAAGGACTTAGTCAGAAATGCCGTTTCCCGCAAACGCTGTTTTAAAGTACTGTAATCAAACACTGTCTCCTCAAATATTTCTTTGTCAGGCTTAAATTTCACCATGGTTCCGGTTTTTTCGGCCGCACATTCACCCACCACCTTAAGAGGATAGATTACTTTTCCCCTCTCATAGCGCTGATTGTATACCTTTCCCTCCTTGTATATGGTTACCTCCAGCCACTCCGAAAGAGCATTTACCACAGAAGCCCCCACACCATGAAGACCACCAGAAACCTTGTAACCGCCGCCTCCAAACTTTCCTCCTGCATGGAGTACGGTAAATACTACCTCCACAGCCGGTATCCCTGCCTTATGATTGATTCCCACAGGAATGCCACGCCCATTATCAATGACTGTAATCGTATCACCTTTATTAATGGTCACAATAATGGTGTTACAAAAGCCTGCCAATGCTTCATCCACTGCATTGTCCACGATTTCATATACCAAATGATGCAAACCGCGAAGAGAGGTACTGCCGATATACATTCCTGGTCTTTTTCTTACCGCTTCCAATCCTTCTAAGATTTGAATTTGATCTGCTCCGTATTCCGTACTCATGTTTACCTCCTGCTTAAATCATCCATTATAATCACAAATGGAACCATTTACTACTTTTACTATCTTATCTATCTCAAACCTGTTATTGATAAACTCATCCAGACCTGTACAGGTAATCACTGTCTGCAAATCTCCTATGGTATTCAAAAGATAGTTCTGCCTGCTGCTGTCAAGTTCCGATAAGACATCATCCAATAACAGAATGGGCATATCCTGAATCCGCCTTCTTACCAGTTCAATCTCTGCTAATTTCAAGGAAAGTGCAGAAGTTCTCTGCTGTCCCTGAGAGCCATATTTTCGGATATCTACTCCATTGATCAAAAAACATATATCATCTCTGTGAGGTCCCACAGAAGTAAGCTTTTGACGCATATCCCTTTCTAAGTTCTCAGCCAGCTTCTGCTCCATATCTTCTGCTGCCACATTAGGCTCATACTTCACCTGCAGCTTTTCCAATCCGCCTGAGAGCTTTTTATGTACCTCCGCTGCAATTTCATTGAGCTCAGTAATAAAATTTTCTCTTCTGACAATTATCTCTTTTGCAAAATTTACCAACTGTATATTCCAAATAGGCAAAGTATCTTTCAGTTCCGGCTGAAAGTACAGATTCTTTAAAAGTCTATTTCTTTGATTCAATACCTTATTGTAGCTGCCTAGATTATGCAGATAAATCTTGTCCAACTGACATAGTTCCAAATCAATAAATCGGCGTCTTTCTGAGGGGCCTCTTTTGATAATATCCAAGTCCTCCGGTGAGAAAAAAATAATATTTAAAATTCCAAAAAGTTCTGCAGCCCTCTTAATTGGAATACCATTGATGGCAATGCCCTTACTTTTATTTTTTCTTAAATGCATATCGATTCGATAATTCATACCGGATTTTTCCACATTGCACCGAATATGTGCTTCCTCCTGATGAAACTGAATGACTTCCTTATCCTTGCTTCCCTTGTGGGACTTGGTAGTCCCACTAAGATACAATGCCTCTAAAATATTGGTTTTTCCCTGGGCATTATTGCCATAAAGAATATTTGTCTTTGGAGCCAACTCCATAGAAAGGGTCTGATAATTTCTAAAATTTTTCAGCTCAATTGATTTGATAATCATGACTTTGTCACTTTTACCTCTTCTCCTTCAAAGGAAAACACATCTCCTTCATAAAGTTTTTTTCCACGCTGCAGCTCAACATTTCCATTCACCGTTACCAGACCATCCAAAATAACTTCCTTTGCCATTACCCCGGAATCCACCAGACCTGCCAATTTCAATGCCTGACCTAACTTAATAAATTCATCTCTGATTTTTATTGTCTCCATCCCATACTCCTTTAAACTGTCGTATTAAAATTTACCGGAAGGATCAAATAAATATATTTGCTTTCCTCATCCCTGATAAAACATGGTGCTTTTGGATTTACCAAAAAAATATTAATTTCTTCGTCATCGATCACCCTTAATGCATCCATTAAAAGTTTTGGATTAAAACCAATCAAAATATCTTTCCCGTCCTTGACAATATCAATGGTTTCATTCATGGAACCCACCACCGAATTAATCTTTAATTCCATGCTGCCATCTGTGACATTAATGATAATTGGTCTTTTATCTCCCTCTTTCACCATCAGTGTTGCACGATCAATACAGCTTAGCAGCTCTCGTTTATTCATATGCACCTTAGTAGCATAATTATTGGACAGCATTTGATCAATTTTAAAGTATTCACCTTCAATTAAACGTGATACTACGGTGGTGTTGTCAAACTCAAATAAAATATGCTTGTCGGTAAAGAAAATAGACACCATACTTTCCACTTCCCCAGACAATATTTTACTGATTTCATTTAAAGTCTTGCCAGGAACAATGACTTTTTGGGGCTCATAATTATCCTTTAATTCAATTTTACGAATTGAAATTCTATGACCATCTAAAGATACTACCTTTAATTCGTTGTCATTTACCTCAAATAATTCTCCTGTCATCATCTTATTATTGTCATTGTCAGCAATGGAAAAAATCGTCTGACGAATCACTTCTTTTAAGGTAAACTGTGAAAGGGTAATGGAAGAACTTTTCTCTATTATAGGAAGATAAGAAAAATCTTCACCGGATTTTCCGATAATTGTAAAGTTTGCTTTTTCACAAGTAATTAAAGTTTTATAATTTTCATCTGTTTCAATAACCACATCATTGTCAGGAAGTTTTCTTACAATTTCAGAGAAAATTTTAGCATCTAAAGCAATAATACCTTTTTCAATAATATCTCCCTCTACCTTAGTTTCGATCCCCAATTCCATATCATTAGCAGTGAATTTAATGTCATTGCCGGATGCATCGATCAAAATACATTCTAAAATAGATAAGGTGGTTTTGGATGGAACCGCTTTTAATACAATATTTACTCCATGTAAAAGCTTGGCTTTACTACAGATTAATTTCATTGTGAATAACTCCTTTCCGGGTGGTGTATGTATATATATATAATTAAAATCCGTAATCTTCGTATTAGAGGACGTGAATTTGTGAATAACTCTGAGATCCCTTGATGTGAGCTGACTTTAAGTTAAAATAACCCAGTGTAAAAACAAAAAAATTCCTTGGTATAAAAATGGGATAACTTAAAGGTAAAATACAGGCTCACATTTCATCAACAGATCATAAACAGCTTGTCAACATCCTAATGTGGATTGATCTTTTTTCGAATTGTTTCAATGGTGCTGGTTAAGGATTCCGATTTTGCCATCTCTGCCTGAATCTTATCTGCACCATGAATAATGGTAGTATGGTCTCTGCCACCTAAAAATTTACCAATATTTTTCAGTGAAAACTTACCGGTATCCCTGCATAGATACATTACTATCTGACGAGGCATCACAATCTCTGATTGACGCTTTCCGGAAATAATGTCTTCCGGAGATATATGAAAATGTTCCGCAACCACATCTAAAATTAACTGGGGAGTGATTTCCTTTGGAGTATCCGGAGAAATAATATCTCTAAGTTCAGCCTCTGCAAGTTCTACGGTGATGGGTCTTTTCTCTAATTTATAAAGAGCAATCAATTTGTTGAGAGCACCTTCTAACTCACGAATGTTGGATTTAATGTTGGTTGCAATGTATTCAATCACCTTATCATCAATGATAAAGTTGTCCAATTCTACTTTTTTTCGTAAAATAGCCATTCGGGTTTCGTAGTCAGGAAGAGAAATATCGGCGGTTAAACCCATTTCAAAACGGGAGCGCAGACGTTCTTCCAAAGTTTCAATATCCTTTGGAGGTTTATCGGAGGATATGATAATTTGCTTTCTTAAACTATGCAGGTGGTTAAAGGTATGGAAAAACTCTTCCTGTGTACTCTCTTTACCTATAATAAACTGAATATCATCAATTAAAAGTACATCAATATTTCTATATTTATCCCGAAACTTACTCATAGAAGAACTGTTTCCATTACGAATGGACTCAATTAATTCATTGGTAAAAGCTTCACTGGTGGTATAAAGAACTTTTGCATCCGGCTTTTTTTCTAAAATGTAGTGGGCAATGGAATGCATCAAATGCGTTTTTCCCAATCCGGCACCTCCATATAAAAAGAGAGGGTTATAGATTTCTCCCGGTTCCTCAGCTACCGCCAAGGCTGCTGAGTGGGCAAAACGGTTATTGCTTCCCACGATAAATGTATCGAAGGTATATTTTGGATTCAAGTTTGCTCGTTCTGCTGCATTTGATACAGGCATACTGGCAACTGTTAATTTATCTTTTGAAACTGCATTTTTATCAATGTCTTCATCACTAATAAAGGAAATCTGGTATTCAGAGCCGGTAAATTCAGCCACTGCAACCATAATTGCCAGTGAATATTTCCGCTCAATATAGCTGATGGCAAGTTCCTTGGGGGTTAAGATAAGTAAAGTATTTCCCTCAAGCTTATACGGCTTTAATGGAACCAGCCATGTATGAAAGGCAATATTAGATATTTCATGTTCAATTTTAATCGACTCAATAATTTCGTCCCATTTTTGCAGTAAAAGTTCCATTTATATTTCCTACTTCCATTTCTATTTAATAATCTTATTGATAATATTTTATTCATGACAATAGAAAGTTCGCAGAGCGTGTTTTCTATTGTTTATTTGTAACTATTCAGTACCTTCATAGTTACAAGCAAAGAACCATGCAAAATTGTTTTTCGGGTATTGCACCCATGAAAATTGCTACGCAATGGGTGCAAGCAGGCAATCAAACTGATTTACAGTTTGATTACTTTAGGCAATGGTTCTTTGCCTGTTATATCCACTTTTTCTTACGGTCTGTGCAGTAAATGCACAGACCTGCTGAACAGTTACGTTTATTCAACATTCTTTTTTAATCTGCATAAAGATAAAAATAATTCATCTATTCTATATTATACTATTCGCTGGAATTTCGCAATAAGAAACTTTCCTATTCTTGTGGAAAAACATGTGAAAGAGAGGGGATTTTATGTTCTTTATCCACGAAAAACATAAAAAACTCCACAAAAAGAAGGGATAATGTGTAAAACCCGAAAAATAGTATCAACATAAGGGAAATGGGCATAAATCAAAGGATTTTTAATAAAGTTCCATGGTTGTAAACACATTTTCCATGGAGTTATCCACAAGTTGTGCACAACTTGTGGATAAGGTGGATAAAGACATTCACATGAACTGAAAATTAATAGAAAGTAAGGGATCAATTCACAAATTAACAGGGATCAATCCACAGGATGTGGATAAAAGATCCCGCTATTTTGTAAAAAGATAACACTTAATATATTCTATAAAAATAAGTATGCTTTGGAGGAAATATAAAAAAATAATAAAAATAAAGGAATTGCTTGACTTCCGCCAAAGTTATGAATATAATAGGAGTGATATTTTTTAAAAGGACAAGGAGGTGCAATCCATATGAAAATGACATTTCAGCCCAAAAAGAGATCAAGAAGTAGAGTTCATGGTTTCAGAAGCAGAATGAGCACACCAGGCGGAAGAAAAGTTTTAGCTGCCAGAAGAGCAAAAGGAAGAAAGAAATTATCAGCGTAGACCGCATTTTATGTGGTCTTTTCTTCTATTTTTTTAGCAAGGTGCTTTATTTAATGATAAAAGCACAGAAACAGGAGAGAAAAATACATTTTCGTTCTTAAAATATATGCAGAGAGGACCACAAAAATGATTTTTACAGAATCGTTAAAAAAAAGAAATGATTTTCAAAAGGTTTATAGAAGAGGAAAATCCTACGCCAATAGATATTTGGTGATGTACCGTATGAGTAATCATATGAATCAGGCACGTTTAGGTATATCTGTCAGCAAAAAGGTGGGAAATAGTGTAGTACGCCACCGGATCACCAGATTGATAAGAGAGAGCTATCGTTTAAATGAGGAGAAATTTGAAGCAGGCTATGATTATATTGTGATAGCCAGATCAGGAACCAAAGGAATCAGTTATTCAGAAATGGAAAGTGCCCTGCTGCATGTTGGCAGGCTGCACAGGAAGAGAAATGAAGAATGAAAAAAATATTAATTTTTTTAATTAGATTATATAGAAAATATCTTTCACCCATGAAGAGCACAAAATGCCCTTATATCCCCACCTGTTCCCAATATGGGTTAGATGCCATAGAGAAATATGGTGCCATAAAAGGAGGAGTGCTTGCAGCATGGAGAATATTGAGATGTAATCCATTTTCTAAAGGTGGATATGATCCGGTTCCATAGAAGGAGGAAAAAAGTTGACTTATCTTTTATTGACAAAAAATACCACTCCAATCATTGGACAGGCAGCATGGTTGTTAGGACAGCTTATGAATGGTATTTTTGAAATTTTGTATAAAATTGGAATTCCAAACATTGGTATTTCCATTATATTGTTTACTATCATCATTTATATGCTGATGCTGCCGCTTACAGTGAAACAGCAGAGGTTTTCCAGACTTTCAGCGAAAATGAATCCTGAAATTCAGGCAATACAGAAGAAATATGCAAATAAGCGGGACAATGAGTCCATGATGCGTATGAATGAAGAGACAAAGGCAGTATATGAGAAATATGGTACATCCCCCACGGGAAGTTGTCTGCAGCTTTTTATTACTCTGCCTATAATGTATGGTTTGTACCGTGTTATTTATAATATTCCGGCTTATGTAACAAAAATTAAGCTGGTATATGAAGGGTTGGTTGTTAAATTGATGGCTGCTGACGGTGGTACATCATATATTCAGGAGATGGGAGGAAGCAAGGGATTTTCAAAGTCAGATTACACTTTAGAAAACACATTTATTGATGTACTTTATAAATTTGATGATAAAGACTGGTCTGATTTAATGGAACATTTCCCAAATCTCTCAGCAGATATAAGTTCCACCATGGATAGATTGGAACAATACAATAATTTTTTGGGAATTAATATTGCCAATTCACCGGCAAGCATAATTAGTGACGCAATAAAAACGGGTTCTTTTCTTTTAATTGCCGGGGCAATTGCGATTCCGTTGTTTGCTGCATTAACCCAGTGGATTAACATTAAACTGATGCCTCAGCCGGAAGAACAGGCTGGACAGGAAGCCAATCCAATGATGCAGTCCATGAAAATGATGAATTATACCATGCCTATCATGTCAGCATTCTTCTGCTATACATTGCCGGTGGGTGTGGGATTATATTGGATTGCAGGACCGGTTGTGCGTTCTGCAATACAGTTCTTTACCAATAAGCACTTAGACAATATTGATTTTGATGAAGAAATACGAAAAAATATTGAAAAAGCAGGAAAGAAAAAAAAGAAACAAAGTTTCACCCAGCGGGCAATGGCAGAAGCGGTCAAAATGAATGCTACTGCAGCTGAGAACGGCGGATTATCTCAAAAAGAGAAAGAAGAGCAGTTGCGAAAGGCAAAAGAGTATTATAAAAATGCATCTATGGAATCAGATAGTATAGCAGCAAAGGCAAACATGGTTAGGAAACTTGATGATAAGAAGAAATAGGGGGAATGCACAATGGAATTTAGACAGTTTACAGCCAAGACAGTGGATGATGCCATTACAGAAGCTTTGATTCAATTAGGAATCAGCAGCGACCAATTGGAGTATGAGATATTGGAAAAGGGCAGTACAGGTTTTTTGGGGATTAACAGCAAAAAGGCAGTGATTCAGGCAAGAAAAAAAGGGACCATAGAAGATAAAGTAAGAAGCTTTTTAGAGGAAATGTTTGAGGCTATGCATCTTCAGGTGACTATTGATATGGTTTATGATGAAGATTCAAAGAATATGGATGTGGACTTAAAGGGACCGGAAATGGGTGTGCTGATCGGTAAGAGAGGCAAGACTTTGGATGCCATTCAGGATTTAGCAAGAATTGTGGCAAATAAAGATAGTGAGGAATATGTGCGGGTAAAAATTGATACTGAAAATTACCGGAAGCGCAGAAGAGAAACCATCGAGGGACTGGCAAGGAATATTGCATACAAGGTAAAGAGAACCAAGAAGCCTGTATCTTTGGAGAATATGAACGCATATGAAAGAAGAATCATTCATTCAACCTTGCAAAATGACCGTTATGTAACTACTTACAGCGAAGGAGAAGAGCCTTATCGCCATGTGGTAATTGCCCTGAAAAAGTAATGATATATAATGGGATTAGGTAAGAAAAATCTGTCACATGGATATGTGGCAGATTTTTTGTTGGGAATCTAGGGGGAGAGAGGAAAGGTAAGTTGAAAGTGAAGCATATCATCCTGCATATATGCAGAGATTTTACCACCTATGGCAGTGATCAGCAGTCTGACCACTGCCAATCCCAGTCCGGTGCTTTCAGTGTTATGGGAAGGTTCCGCCATAAAGAAACGATCAAAAAGGTGTTCTAAGTATTCCTGTTTTATAGGTTTGCAATCATTGGAAAAGATAAGAATTGCTGTTTCTTTGGTTAAATATAAGGTGACAATAAACTTGTTTTGTGCATAACGAAGAATATTTTCCAGTAAGTTTGCAAAGATCCGTTCCAATGCATCCCTATCCACAGAAATGATACAGGGCCGATTGAGCAGAGTCATTTTCACAGTAAGCCCTCTTGATTCAAATTCATGAAAGTGGATCAGCAATATTTCTTTTGTAAATTTGTTCAAGTCAACAGTAACGGGCTCTAATTGATAATCCTGTAATTGAAGTCTGGAAAGATCATAAAAATTTTGAATTAAACGTTGTAAATACTTTGCACGTTTTTCGATTATTTCAATGGATTCTAAATTTTCCAGGGAAAGCTGCTGTTTATCCAATAACTCTAAATAGCCTAGAATAGCAGTTAAAGGGGTACGCAGGTCATGGCTGATATTTTCGATCTGTTGTCGAAATCCTTTCTCTGTATTTCGTTGATGGATTTCGCGCTCCCTAGTAAGTAAAATGTATTCATTTAGGGAGAAAAACAGGGCATCTGCTTCCTTGTTTGGATAGGAAAAGTGCAGAATCCGGTTTTCATCCGGATTCTGTTTCATGTATTTTAATTCCTGTAAACTTTTTTTGATGTTGTTGGTCAAAAGATAGTATTTTGTTATATAGAGTAAGGCAATAAAGATTGTGAAGAGAAGAACGTATGCCATAACACAACACCTCGCTATAATTCTTTTTTCTCAATGCCAAAGATTCCGATAATAGTAAATATAACAATACCTATTATGCCTGCTGTTATCAGCTGGAAAAAGCCATCTGTTGTATTCCAGAGAAATACAAGATTTTCATTTTCATCCCAAGAATAATAAGATACCATAGAATAAATAAGCCAGTTGTTCAGTTGTTGAAAAAAATGAAACTTTAACGCCAGTAGGGATATTACCATGGGGAATGCTACAAATACACCCAAAAAGCCCCAAATCATGGTTTGTACACTTCCGAAAATATAGTAGAAAGTAAGGCAGGCAATTAAACTGCAAATCAGTGCAGGGATACAGGCTGTCACAGCTGTAAAAAGTGAAATAAGTTCACCTGTGTTGGAGTGTTCCAGTAAGATATATCCACTGATAATCAGTACACCTAAAATTATCACAAGACTTAAGGCAGAAGTAAGCAAAGCAGTAATCAGTTTGGCTCCATAAATCTTTTTTCTTGAAATTCCAAAGGAGATACTGTTGTTAATGGTTCTATTTTTATAGTCATCGCCACAAATAACTGTGGAAAATAAAGCCACAATACAAAGGATATAACTCATACTTGATGTTACCATCCCAAAGGCGAAATCGGTGGTTCCATAGAGGAAGCCCTCAATTTTTAAATTGGCAATATGATTTATCAGATTCATTGCAAACAGCAGCAGAGAGCATACTGTCACAAAAACATAAATTCCTTTAGAATGAAAAATTCGGTATAAGTCGCTTTTTATATAATTTAACATTTTAAATTCCTCCCTGTTTTCAAATCATTTCTTTTGAATTACCAATTAAATGCATATAGTAATTTTCCAGATTAATTTCATTTTTGGAAAAAGACAGTAAGCCGATATCAAGGGTTGCCGCAAGTTCACTATAACATTTTATATTATCAGAATTGTCATAAATATGAATGGTATTATCTGGCATAATTTTATAATTGGTACAATGCAATTTTTCTTCCAGAAGAGCAGCATATTTTTTTGCATTTTCCACTTTAACAGATAGATAAGTATGACAATTTTCCCGAAGTTTTTCAGCGGTACACTCTTCCAGCACCTTGCCATTGCTTAATAGGCAAAAATCAGTTGCAATGTGTTCCAGCTCTGTTAAAATATGGCTTGAAATTAAAATGGTGATATGCTTTTCTTTATTTAACTTAAGGAGAAGATTACGAAATTCCACAATTCCTATGGGGTCTAAGCCATTGATGGGTTCATCTAAAATTAAAAGGTCTGGTTCGCCCAATAATGCCAGTGCAAGCCCAAGACGCTGCTTCATGCCTAAGGACATGTTTTCAAAACGTTTATTGTATGCTTGTGATAGGCCTGTTAGTTCCAGAACCTTCATAACCGTAGCTTTTCCGGGAATTCCTCTTTGAATTCTATAATATTCTAAGTTTTGTTTGGCAGTCATTTTTGGAAAAAAACCTGGATTTTCAATAATGCAGCCACATCTCTGGCGTACTTTGTTGTAATCCATGGGGTTATTTGCCTCAAAAAGGGTAAATTCTCCAGAAGTGGGAAATATGTGACCGGCAAGTATTTTCAAAAATGTGGTTTTGCCGGCACCGTTATTACCCACCAGACCATAAATGCTGCCTCTTGGAATGTTAAGGGTAACTTTGTCCAGAGAACGGTTTTTCCCATAAATCTTGGTAAGATTTTTGGAAGTAATAATGTTTGGTTCTTTCATGTTTGTACTCCTCTTTTCTTTCATTTATGGTAAATGTACAGTAGTTGTAACTATTCAGTACCTTTATAGTTACAAGTATTTCACAGTTACCATTTAGGTCGATAACGAACTGTATATATAGATGTTTGGGGCAAAAGGTATTTTGCCCTTGGCATCATATATATAATATCGCAGAAGAATTTAATAAGTACTCAAGAAAGTTTAAAGAAATCATAAAGAAGAAAGCTTAAAGCCAATGCCCCATACCGTGGAAATATATTCTTCGCTGTCCAGTTTGGCAAGCTTTTTACGCAGGTTGCTTACATGGACATTGACGGTATTATCTTCACCATAATATCCCCCCTGCCAGATTTCTTCATATAGATTTTCTCTGGAAAATACTTTGCCTGGATTTTTCATCAGCAATGATAAAATGTCAAATTCATATTTGGTAAGAGACAACAGAGTATCATGGAGATATGCCTCCCGATTTTCAACATTTAAAGTGAGATTTTTAAAAGTCAAAACAGAAGAAGTAGAGGGAGCAGTTCCCTCAGAAAAATGTTTACTTCTTCGTAAAAGGGCATTGACTTTTGCGGTAACTTCTTCCGTCTCAAAGGGTTTTGTTAAATAGTCATCAGCACCCAGATTGAGAACTTCCACCCGATCTTTTAGAGAGGATTTGGCAGAAAGAACTAAAATAGGCAGTGTGTTGGTGTTTCGGATCTCTTTGATTAAATCCTCTCCCATAATGCCTGGCAGCATTAAATCTAACATTAATAAATCGAAGTGTTCCATTTGAAGTCTTAACTTACCTTCTGAACCGGAAAAAGCCTGCACTGTATCATAACCTTGTTTTTTCATAATCTTAGAAAGAATATTATTAATGTCGGTATCATCTTCAACAATAAGAATTTTTGCGTTTGTCATAGTATGCCTCCATTTTTTCAGTAGTAAGGTTTTCATTTGTGATTATAGTGAAAAATATGAAAAAACGCTTAAAGTCGAACAATCATTCCTTTTACTAAATTAACACAATGTTCAATGGCTTTCTTTTCAAAGGTGGGATAATCCATAGTTGCAGAATCATCTGCTTTATCGGAAATAGCACGCAATATAACAAAAGGTATTTGATTTAGATAAGCAGTCTGGGCAATGGCAGCACCTTCCATTTCCGTACAGTATCCTTGAAAATTGGAAGTGATTTTTTCTTTGAGCTGTTTGTCCGAAATAAACTGATCACCGCTGACCACACGTCCTACATGAGTATGTATCTCAGGATTCACCTGTTGACAGACTTCCTGTGCCACCTGAATTAATGTATTATCTGCCGGGAAAGATAACACATCCATTCGTGGAATTTGCCCTAAGGCATAGCCAAATCCGGTAGCATCCATATCATGATGAAGCACATCTGAGGAAACCACAATGTCTCCAATGTCAATTTTTGTCTGTAAAGAACCTGCAATTCCTGTGTTGATAATGGCATCAGTCTTGTAAATTCCGGCTAAAATCTCAGCACAAACAGCAGCATTTACTTTTCCTATGCCACTGCGCACAACAACTACTTCCTTTCCAAGCAGAGTACCTTCTAAAAATTCCATGGAGGCAATGGTAGCTGTGGATGTTACATTCATTTCTTTTTTTAAGCCGGCAACCTCTTCATCCATGGCGCCGATAATTCCTATTTTGTTCATGAGATAATTCCTTTCTGTTGGTTCATTTTTCTAATTTTGTAACTGTTCAAAGCCAAACACCGAAGAAACGTGCAGTGTTTTTAAAGTTGTCTAACAGTTACCTGATTTTATAATAATGTAATTTGTGAAACATGTAACATAAATATTACCACATTATTATATCATCATTGTGGGAATATGGACTATAAAAAAATAAAAAAATTTTCCTAAATGATGGTGGAGTAAAAGGAAAAATTGGACAGGAGTTAAAAGGACTTCTGGAATCCCTAATAAACATAAGTATCTTTGTTCCTTTGCATGAAGGGCTTTTTCAGTGAGGTCAAAAACAGGTAAAGGAATGTCAATATTGAAAAAATAAAAATCAAGAAACACAAAACATTGAGAAAAGAATCATGGTCTGTTATAATTAAACGTTGAGAGTAAACAACGTTATTATAACAGGCTTTTTTTGAAAGGACAGTTTATGAGTGTGGATACAATTGCAGCCATTGCCACAGGTATGACAAATTCCGGAATAGGAATTGTGCGCATCAGTGGTGAAGAATCATTTACTATTATAGACAAAATATACCATTCCAAAAGCGGTAAGGTGCTGTCACAGATGATGTCACATACCATTCATTATGGACATATCTATGATGGAGAACAGTTGGTGGATGAAGTTATGGTTTCTGTTATGCATGCACCACATACTTATACGGGAGAAGATACGGTGGAGATTAATTGCCATGGAGGCTTATACATTGTACAAAAGGTATTGGATACAGTGCTGAAATATGGTGCCAGAATGGCAGAACCCGGTGAATTTTCCAAAAGAGCTTTTTTAAATGGAAAGATGGATTTGTCCAAGGCAGAGGCAGTGATGGACTTAATTCATGCAAAAAGTGAATATGCTTATCAAAATTCCCTTCATCAGCTGCAGGGAAACCTGCGGGAAAAGATTAAGACCTGCAAAGAGAAGATTATCTATGAAATTGCTTTTATTGAATCTGCATTGGACGATCCGGAGCATATAGATATCACCGGATACAGTGAACGTTTGCAGGAAAAAGTGAAGGAATTACAGATGGAACTGACCAGATTAATTGCTTCTTTTCAAAATGGGAAGATAATAAAAGAGGGCATTAAGACAGTGATTTTAGGAAAACCCAATGCAGGAAAATCCTCTTTACTGAATGTTTTGCTGGGGGAGGAGCGTGCCATAGTTACAGATGTGGAAGGAACCACCAGAGATGTGCTGGAAGAAAGTGTAACCTTGGGAGGGATTAAGCTGGTTATTATGGATACAGCAGGCATACGGCACACAGAGGATGTGGTGGAGAAAATAGGTGTGGAAAAAGCGAAGGAATATGCCAGGGAAGCAGACTTTATTATTTATGTGGTAGATGCATCAAAGCCCCTTGATGACAATGACAGCCAGATTTGCAGACTGCTCCATAATAAGAAATCCTTAGTGCTGCTGAATAAATCTGATTTGCAGCCAATGATTACAAAAGAGGAAATGACGGGAAAAACAGGGAGCGAAGTGATATCTGTGTCTGTCAAGGAAAGGCAGGGAATAGAGGAAATGGCAGAAAAGATTCAGGATATGTTTCTGAAGGGTGAAATTAACTTTAATGAGGATATTATGATTACCAACCTGCGCCATAAGAATTTGTTGGATTCCGCTTTAGAAAGTTTAAATCAGGTACAGCAAAGTATAGAGAACCAGATGCCTGAGGACTTTTATTCCATTGATCTCATGAGTGCCTATGCTTCGCTGGGATATATTATTGGGGAAGAAGTGGAAGATGATTTGGTGGAGGAAATTTTCCATAAATTTTGTATGGGCAAGTAGCAAATTAGTCCATAATAGAAAAACTATGCACACAAAATGCTAATCATATCATTTACGAAATTGTGCATTTATAGAAAACAGTAACTGTTCAGCAGGTCTGTGCATTTACTGAACAGATCGTAATAAAATGCAAACAATAGAAAGCAATCAAAAATAAGAAAAGAGGAGAAAACATGCCTGTATTAGAAAAAAAATGTGATGTGGCAGTGGTGGGGGCAGGTCATGCGGGGTGTGAAGCAGCTTTGGCAGCCGCACGACTTGGACTGGAAACAGTGATTTTTACGGTCAGCGTGGACAGCATAGCTTTGATGCCATGTAATCCAAATATTGGCGGCAGTTCTAAAGGACATTTGGTTCGGGAGATAGATGCCTTAGGCGGTGAGATGGGAAAAAATATAGATAAAACCTTTATACAATCTAAAATGTTAAATATATCCAAGGGTCCGGCAGTACATTCCCTCCGGGCACAGGCAGATAAGGCAGAGTACAGCCGTAGTATGCGTCAGGTGCTTCAGAAACAGGAACACTTGACCATCAAACAGGCAGAGGTAACAGAACTGATTGTAACAGAGGGAGAAATTAAAGGAATAAAGACATTTACCGGTGCTATCTATCACTGTAAAGCAGTGGTGCTTTGTACAGGAACTTATCTAAAAGCCAGATGCTTAACAGGAGACAGCATTACTCATACCGGTCCCAATGGTTTGCAGGCAGCCAATTATCTGACAGATTCCTTAAAGGACAATGGGATTGAGATGTTTCGATTTAAAACGGGTACGCCAGCCAGAATGGATGGTTCTTCCATTGATTTTGACAAAATGGAACCTCAGTATGGGGATGAAAGAGTAGTGCCCTTCTCTTTTTCCACAGACCCTGATTCCGTACAAAAAGAGCAGATAACCTGTTATTTAACTTACACAAATGAAGAAACTCATGAGATTATTCGGGAAAATCTCGATCGTTCACCCATTTATGCAGGAATTATTGAGGGAACCGGTCCCAGATATTGTCCGTCTATTGAGGATAAAGTGGTAAAATTTTCCGATAAAAACAGACATCAGGTATTTTTGGAACCAGAAGGAATATATATAAATGAATGGTATGTGGGGGGAATGTCCAGTTCACTGCCAGAGGATGTGCAGGAACAGATGTATCATACAGTTTTAGGGCTGGAACATGCAAAGATTGTTCGAAATGCCTATGCCATTGAGTATGACTGTATTAATGCTAGACAGTTGAATCCCACATTGGAATTTAAAAATATCAAGGGATTGTTCAGCGGAGGTCAATTTAATGGCAGTTCTGGTTATGAGGAGGCAGCAGCACAGGGGTTAATTGCCGGAATAAATGCAGCCCTAAAGATTTTAGAAAGAGAAATGTTAGTATTAGACCGTTCCGAGGCTTACATTGGCGTTTTAATTGATGATTTGGTTACGAAAGAAAACAGAGAACCATATCGGATGATGACCTCCAGAGCAGAGTACCGTCTGCTGCTTCGTCAGGACAATGCAGATATACGGTTGACGGAGAAGGGATATGAAATAGGCTTGGTTTCCAAAGAAGAATATGAACTTTTAAAGAGACGAAAGAAAGAGATTGCAGAGGAAATAGAGCGATTGGAGCACACCAATATAGGGGCAAATGAAGAAGTACAAAGCTTGTTGAGAAAATATGACAGTACAGAATTAAAATCCGGTACCACGTTAGCCGAATTAATTCGCAGACCGGAACTTAATTATGATTTGCTGGCACCCATTGATAAGAACAGAACCAACAAAGATGATCGAGTGGCAGAGCAGGTGAATATATCTATTAAATACAAAGGATATATCGAGCGGCAGTTAAAGCAGGTGGAACAGTATAAGAAATTGGAAAATAAGAAGATACCAGAAAACTTTGATTACGATAAGGTGGGAAGTTTACGGATTGAGGCAAGGCAGAAATTAAAGGAATTTTTGCCGGTATCCATTGGACAGGCATCCAGAATATCCGGAGTGTCACCGGCGGATATATCTGTTTTACTGGTGTATATGGAACAGCATCGATGATTTTTGGTGATTTTACTTGGATTTTTCCATATAACTTTAAAGTTACAATAGAGTTGTAATGGATGATAGAATTAGGAGTGAACAATGGAGCAAACGTATAATACAAAGAACTTTCAACAGGGCTTAGAAGACTTAAACATGAACTTAACATCAAGGCAGATAGAGCAGTTTTTATGCTTTTATGAGCTTTTGGTGGAGTGGAATAAAGTAATGAATTTAACAGGTATTACTGAGTATGAAGAAGTTGTCAGCAAACACTTTTTGGACAGCTTGTTAATTGCAAAAGCATATCCAATGGAAAAAGTACAAAATTTCATTGATGTGGGTACAGGAGCCGGTTTTCCCGGAATCCCCCTTAAGATTGTGTATCCACAAATGGAATGTGTATTGATGGACTCTTTGGGGAAAAGGATCAAATTTTTGCAGACAGTTGTGGATAACTTAAAGATCTTTCATATAAGACTTGTCCATGCAAGAGCGGAGGATTTAGCAAAAAAAGAGGAATATCGGGAAAAATTTGATTTGTCGGTATCCAGAGCAGTGGCAAATTTATCCTCACTTTCAGAATACTGTATTCCCTTTGTGAAACCTAAGGGAGCCTTTGTATCCTACAAATCTGGTGCTGTGGAGGAAGAACTTCATCAGGCAAAAAAAGCAGTGGGAATGCTGGGGGGAAGGGTGGAAACTTCCAAGGAATTGCTTTTGCCGGGAACAGATATTACCAGAACCTTTGTGATAGTGCAAAAAGAAAGTTGCACACCTAAAAAATACCCAAGAAAGGCAGGGCTGCCGACAAAAGAACCTTTAGGATAGACAATGTTTAAAATGAATAATAGGCAAACCTTAAAATAAGTGTTGGGCAAAAATGATATGAAAGTTGTAAAAAAATTAATTTTTTGCAACTTTTTTATATATTTAAAAGTATTTAATATGTAAGGTAAAGTAACAGTTAAGGAAGGTCTGTGTATTTATTGAACAGACCGTACATAAACACAATGGGAGCCGGCGAATGCCCCATCTGCAAAGCAGATTTTAAATGGTCACAAGTATTATTCACCGTGAATACGGCAGACCCATAAAGGAATATTAGGAGGAAGTATGCTAAAAGAAACCACAGGAATTACAAAGGAAGAATTAGATAGAGCAGTAAGCATTGTCCAGAACATAAGGCATTATTACGAAAGTAAAGTGGTAGGGCAGTCTAATTTGGGATATGCACTTATAATATCTCTCATTGCCAACGGACATATTCTTTTAGAATCCGTTCCGGGATTGGCAAAGACTACGGCAGCAAAGGTTATAACAGAGGCAGTCAATGGAAAGTTTTCAAGGATTCAATGTACACCGGATCTTCTACCCAGTGATATGATAGGAACTCAGATTTTTAATATGTCCACAAATACATTCGAAAATAATCTGGGACCTGTGAATGCAAACTTTGTTTTATTGGATGAGGTAAACCGTTCCAGTGCAAAGACTCAAAGTGCCATGCTGGAAGCTATGCAGGAGAGGGAGGTAAGTATTGGTGGTGAAACCTATGAACTTCCCAACCCCTTTGTAGTGATTGCCACACAAAATCCCATTGAAGAAGAAGGTACCTATATATTATCGGAAGCACAGTTGGACAGATTTCTTTTAAAAGTTAAGTTAATGTATCCCAATGCAGAATGTGAAATGGAGATTTTGAATCGAATTGAGGCAGATGTATTTGCAGAGGGGCATGCGGTGGCAGATTTGCAGGACATTGTATTTTTGCAGAATCTTTGTAAAAGGGTCTATATGGATGCTTCCATTAAGCGGTATATTGTTGACATTGTTCAGGCTTCCAGAATGACAAAGCAAATTCTCACACCGGAGCTGTCACAATATGTGTTAATGGGGGCAAGTACCAGAGCAGCCATTGCATTTATGGAAGTTGCAAAAGCGGCAGCACTGACAAATGGAAGAGGATTTTGTATTCCGGATGATGTAAAGGCAATGCGTTATTCTGTGTTGGGACACCGGATTATGCTGAACTTTGCAGCGATTGCAGACGGAGTGAAAGAAGAAACCATTATTGACGGAATTGTGGGGGCGGTTAGAACACCATGAGAATGAAGTATATTGCACAGATACAGGCTAATCTGAAACGATATAGAACCATACATACCAACAAAGCAACCTCCAGAATTCTGGATGGTTCTTACCATTCTGTTTATAAAGGCAGAAGTATGAATTTTGACGAACTCAGGGAGTACGTGGTGGGGGATGATAGGAAAGATATTGACTGGAAAGCATCTGCACGGAGTCAAAAAATGCTCGTAAAGCAGTATATTGCAGAAAAAAAGCATAATATTATGCTGGTAATGGATACAAACCGTAGAATGCTTGCGGATACCAGTGAACTTGCAGAAAAGCGTGAGACAGCTCTTATGAGTGCAGGTACCTTGGCATATCTTGTGAATCAAAATGGGGATTATGTCAGTGCCATTTATTCCACAGAGCAGTCCATGGAACATTTTCCCTTTAAGACAGGTCTTATGAATATAGAAAATATACTGGAGCATTATCATAAAAACGTCACAGCCAACAACCTTTCCAGCATAGGTAAAACATTAGAATATGTTGTCCGCCATTTCAGAAGAAAGATGATATTGATTGTTGTGACCGATATAGAAGGCATTCGGGAAATTTCAGAAACTACTTTAAAGAGACTGCTTATTATGCACGATGTGCTGTTGATTCGGGTTAGTGATGCAGATGTGGCAGGAAAGATGGTATATAGTATGGTCAGTGAAAATTATCTGCCCCAGTTTTTCACTCGAGATAAAAAACTGGCAAAGCGGCAGGAAGAAAAAATACAGACGGTATATAAAGAATGTGCTGAGAAACTGAAACGATTTGGCATAGGAAATATTACCATAGATCATACAAAAGAAATTGATACAAAATTAGTGGAATTGCTTCATAAGCATAAATATGAGAAGAGGTAAAGGTGAAAGAACAAAGAAGAAAGGATAAAATGCAAACACACGTCTTTCACCCTCTGTGTTTGCACCTCAAATGAAAATGCAACCATTTTCGCTTGAGGATTGGTGCAAATTATGAAAACATCAGTAGAATTACAAGAACCATTTTCTTATGCAGTCTGGCCTATGATTGTGATGGGAATTCTCTTGACAGGGTATTTGCTTTATATGTTTATGAAAAAAAGAATTTTGTCAGAAAAGCAGAAAAAACCTTTCAAAGAGACATTGATAAAACCACAGCCAGCTCCTGATATCATGTCTATTAAGGCTAATTATATCAGGAATTTAGAGAAAATAAAAAGTGATTTGTGGAACAAGAACATTACAACAAGGGATGCATATCAACGAATGAGCATGTGTATCCGGGGATTTGTTTACGAAATTACCGGAATTCAAGTGCAAAATTATACACTTGGGGATATCAGAAAGTTAAATATGCCAGTGCTGGAAGAATTGATTAAAGAGTACTATGCCCCTGAATTTTCAGAGGAATCCGTCGATGACGGCATGGCAGCCATAGAAAAAACAGAAAGAGCGATAGAAAAATGGAATTAAAATATGGATTTGTATTTTTGATAGGAATTGTTGTTCTTGTGTTATTGTTTTTTCTCCAGTTTAAGGGGAAGGACAAGTACAAGGGTGGCAAAAAGGTTGTGGGACTGTCTTATATGGAAGAGGATCCTTATTATAAAAAGAAAGTGCTGCAATACAAAATATTATCTTATGTTCTTTTATTATCATTTGTGGTGGGGATTCTTGCATCCTTTTGGCTGCTGGCAAGACCCTACAAGGTGGTAGTGAATGAAAAAGAAAATTATAATAGAGATATTATTCTCTGTATTGATGTATCTACTTCGGTGGATGAACTGAATCTGAAGCTGGTGGAAGAATTAAAGAATACTGTTAAAAATCTGCGGGGAGAAAGGTTTGGAATTGTTATTTTTAATGCCTCTGCAGTAATGCTTTCCCCGCTTACAGACGATTATGAATTTACCATAGATGTACTTGACCAGCTGAAAAAAAGTTTAGAAACATATAATGGTGATAAGGTTCCCGATGACTATTTTTACAGGGTGGATTATATTATGTCAGGAACTACACTTGGTGCAGAAGAAAGAGGAAGTTCTCTCATAGGAGACGGTCTGGCAACCAGTGTGTATGACTTTCCAAATTTGGAGGAAGAAAGAACCAGAATTGTAATTTTGTCTACAGATAATGAATTGGAGGGAACACCCATTGTCACTTTAGAGGAAGCGGTAAGTATATGCAAGGAAAACAACGTTGTAGTATATGGGATTGGCACCAAAGAAATGAGCGATATCGAAATGGAAGAGATGAAAACAGCAGTGGAGAAAACGGGAGGAAGATTTTTTCTGGAAGAGGAATCAGGAACCATGCATGAGATTGTGAGTGAAATTGAAAAAGCAGGAAAAAACCTTATAAAAGGGAGCAAAGAAATGAAAATGGTGGAGCAGGTGGAAGTACCAGTGGTATTTCTTATCACCTCGGTTTTCTTTGTTATTCTTGTAACAAAAATAACAAAAGGGTAAAGAGGTGGTATAAAATATGAGAATTCATCCAGTGATACCAATATGGCTTATGGCAATTTTGTGTGTGATTATGGTTGTGGTGAAAAGAAAAGGCATCCTGCCATATATAAGACAAATTTTAATTGTTGTATTGCTATTTATAATTAATTTAAGAATTATGATTCCTGATGGAAATGTGGAGAGCAGTGTGCAGAAAATGAATGCATATGTACTGTTTGTGGTGGATGATACCATAAGTATGTTGGCGAGGGATTATAAGGGAGAGACAGAACGATTAACAGGGGTGAAGGCAGATTGTGAAAATATCATTGACAAGCTCAGTGGTGCAAAGTTTTCTGTCATATCCTTTGACAATTATGCTAAAGTGTTATCACCCTTTAGCAATGATACAGAGTTTGCAAAAAATAGTATTAACTCCATAAGTCCCATAGATGAACTGTATGCCAAAGGTTCTTCCATGAATATATGTAAGGACACAATGATGGAAGGGTTAAAGAATGCCAAAGAAAAAGGAGATGGAAGTGTGATCCTGTTCTTTCTCAGTGATGGGGAAAATACCAATGGAGACACCTTAAAGTCCTTTCATGAGGCAGCGGACTATATTGATTATGGTGCGGTGCTTGGCTATGGTACCCAAGAGGGAGGTGTCATGTACACAAAAGCTTTTTATGAGGAAGAAGAGGAGATTGTACAGGATACCACAGATTATCCATATAAAGATGCAGTATCAAAAATAGATGAGTCCAATTTGAAACAAATGGCAGAGGATATGGGAATCCGTTATATCAATATGAATACAGGAAATGAAATTGAGGATGTATTAAAGGAAATAAAGGGAAATACAGAGGTGGAAATGGAAATTACAGAGGAAACAGGTTATAGAGAATGTTATTATTTCTTTGTATTTCCTCTTGTACTGTTATTAATATATGAGTTTATAGTAAACAAAAGGAGTGTCTAAAGGATACATGAAAAGAGTAGAAATTGCCATATGGACTTTGCTTTTATTGTGCTTTCTAGTTTTTTTTGTCAATTACATAGCAAATGAAGGAATAATTAGAAAGTATGAAAAAGGAAAATATACAGAGAATAAGCTGTCTGTACTTGGATTTATGGAACCATATATATCCCATTATAATAGAGGAAATATTTTATATAAAATGGATGATTATGAGGCAGCAGTGGAGGAATATGAAAGAGCTTTGCGATTAAATCCACCACATGACAGAGAATGTAAAATAAGAATTAATCTTGTACTTGCTATGGTGGCATCTATTGATTCGGATGAGATAACAGAAAGTAATGTGAATGAAGTCATTCAGTTGCTGGAAGAGGGGGAAGATATTCTGTATGAACATGGTTGTGCACGTTCTGATGATAATGGCCATAATGAGGATGCCCAGAAATTGAAAGAGGATATCGATAAATTTCTCGAGGAATTAAAAAACAGAAGAGATTTGGAAAATGATGCAGATACACAGGGAGATAAGGAGAAGGAAAAGGAAGCAAAGGAATCCATAGAGAATGAACAGGAGAAAAAGGAAAAATTAAAGGAAATACAAAGGGAGGGGACAGAAGAAAGAAATTCGGAACTACAACGAGATGAATACATGGAAGACTTTGAATTTTATGATGGAATTACTTGGTAATAATAAATATATGTTAAATCATTAAAATATAGGGAACCAATTACTGTTTTGTATCTTTGCAGTAGTTGGTTCCCTATTAAAATCAAATGTAACTATTCAGTACCTTCATAGTTACAAGCAAAGAACCATGCAAAATTGCCTA
>CAMWHJ010000016.1 GCA_947174015.1 uncultured Lachnospiraceae bacterium
CAATTTTGCATGGTTCTTTGCTTGTAACTATGAAGGTACTGAATAGTTACAAACAATCACCAATTCAGACAGTGGGAGGAGAGTACCATGGAAGATAAGCAGGCATTTCGCATTTTACAAATATCAGAAACGAAAGAGGAATCCCAAATTACCAATGCATACCGCAGCATTCTAAAGCAAACTCACCCGGAGGAGAACCCGCAAGGTTTTCAGGAACTGCGGCTTGCTTATGAGACAGCATTGGCTTACGCCAGAACCACCCGGCAGCAGGAAGAACCAAAAACAGAGGTGGAGGTATGGATAGATAAGGTGGAGAACGTCTATGATGATATGTACTTGCGCAGGGATGTGACAGTCTGGAATCAACTGTTTTTGGATCCGGTCTGTGAGGATTTAGACAGTTTTTGCGAGGCAAGAGAGAAGCTGTTGGCCTTTTGCATGGACCATGCTTTTCTCCCCCAAGTGATATGGCAGAGGGCAAATGAGGTATTTCAGATTCTGGAGAGTATGTCAGAGTTGTCAGAGATTTTTCCGTCCGGTTATTTAAATTATGTGAAACAACATATAGAAGAGGGAGGATTTTTTACTTATGAAGATTTTAGTTATCTTGTGGAAAGAAAGGATACTGCTTTTGATGCAGACCAGTATGTGAACAATTATTTCCGATTGCGGGACATGCTGGAAACAGGGGAAGAGGAGCAGTGTACTGCATTGATGGAAGACATGCGCAATTCCGGTATGTACCATCCCTATTTTGACGTGGAATGCCTTCGTTTTTGGCAGAGAAAGGGAGAGAAGGAGAAAGCTTATAGGCTGGCGGAACAACTGTTAGAGAAGTATAACCATCTTTTTTATGTAAAATTTTATGCAGGGGAGGCTTTTTTCCATGCCGGGGAAATAGAACGGGCAGGTGAGCAGTGGGGGGACATCCTTGCCAAAGAACCTGACCATAGTTCGGCACGGGTGAATATGGCACGTTATTATATGGAAAAAAAGGAGTATCAGAAAGCCTTAGATATGTTGAGTCCATTGGCTCCTTATAATAGGGACAATGAATTCTTTCAGAATCTTTATGAACAAATAAATGAAAAACTGGCAGAGGTTTTAGAACATCAATATGAAACCGACAAGGAGGAGGAGATCTGTGTTGCCTTGGCAGACTGCTATCGCAGGCTGAAAAAAAATCAGCAGGCACTTCAGGTGCTGAAAGACAGGGAGGACGTGGAAAATTCCTACCATTATATGTATGTATATGGTCATGTGCTGTTGGCATTAGAAAAGTTTCAAGAGGCAAAGGCGATTTTGGGTGAATGTATTGCCATGCAATTAGAATTGGAAGAAATACAGGGAAAGTCGGAGCAAATTCTGGTACAGCTTTCCAAGCTGTATCAGGCACTGTATCGGTGTGCTTTGGGATTGGAAGCATATGAGGAAGCAGTGGATATCTGCCAAAAGGCGGCTTTGAAGATGGAAGAATACCAGTGCTGGAGGGAGTGGATGGCATTTCAGGATGATCTGGCTTCTGTGTATCTGAAACGAAAAGAATATGAGCATACAGTGGATGTGTGCGACCGAATTGTGGCAGTGGATGAAAGTTATTATCCTGCTTATATATATCGTCAGCAGGCATTCTATATGCTGACAAAAGCACAGGAAGTGGTTGATGATTTTTATCATATCATAGAGTATTGTGATGGTTTTGCCTTGTCCTATCAGTTGGCAGCAGAAATATTCTTATATTATAATCAGCCTTTGGAGGCCAAAGGGATTTTAGAGAGAGCCAGAGAAAATCAAGTGGAATTTTCTTCCTTTATGCGGCTGTTGGAAATTCAGATCGCTCGTGCTTGTCTGGAAACTGATGAGGAGCTTTGCCAGATTAGGCAGAAACTTCATGAGCTGATTGCAGAGCAGGAGGCGGAGGGCTTTCCGGATGAGGAATGCAGTGAGGATAAGCTGTATTATGAGGCAGGGCAGATTGAAAAGGCAGCAGAGAATTATGAGAAAGCAATTCCCTATTTTGAAAAGGTACTTGCATTGAATCCAAAGCAGCATTATGCCCAGTGTTCGAAAGGATGGTGTCTCTATAATTTAGAAAAATATCAGGAGGCATTATCATGCTATGAAGCGGTGGAAAAAGAGTGTGGAGAAGTTGGATCCTATCAATATGAAAAGGGTCTGTGTTTGGAGGGCTTAGAGCAGACAACTCAGTCCATTGCGTGTCTTGAGAAGGCAGTGGAACTGGAGGGCAATATCGGGGATGCTTGTGAAAAGCTGGCGGATTATTATTTTGAATACTATAAAGACCACTACCACCGAGAAGATTTTCAAAAGGCAGTGGATTATATTACCATGGAGATTGAAGACGGTAATGGGGCATACTATTATATCCTGCGAGGCAATTATTATCTTCAGGCAGGGGACTCTCAGGCTGCCATTGAGGATTTCCGGATGGTGATAAAAGAATATCCGAATAATTGGTATGCCTTGGAATCCTTGGGCAGAGCCTATCAGGAAATGGATGAGTTTGATACAGCAGTTTCCTATTTTGAATCTTCCATTGAACAGATGGAGAAAGACGAAAAAATGACAGGACGAGTTTACCGTCGGCTGGCAAAGTGCCTGAAAATCATGAGAAGGTATCAGGAGGCAGTCAAAGTGTGTCAGCGGGGTATTGCCATGGATCAAGAGACAGCAGAGTTTACTTATGATATGTTGGGAGACCTCTATAAGGATATGGGACAGTATCCCCAGGCAATGGAGGCTTATAAACAGTCTGGTGAGGATCAAGATTTCTATACGAATTTAGGGGATGTTGCCGAAGCCATGGGGGATTTGGAGGCAGGAATTGCCTATTATGAACAGGCAAGGGGATTTTATGAAAGGCCCTGGGAAGCTTATCAGGAATTGGGACAGTTTTATATATTTCATGTCAAGGATTATGAGAGAGCCATTCCTTATTTGGAGCAATCCATTGCATTGTCAGAAGATTTGGATGGTCAGAGCAGTGATATGCTTGATATTGCCATCTGCTATTATATGATGGGGAATAAGGAAAAGGCAGTGGAAGTGGCTGTAAAGGCGGCAAAGCTGCAGGAATCATATCTGGCAGAAATCGGTTGTACCAAAGAAGAATATCTTTCCTATCCGCCCAGAAAGCCTGTACGTGCGTTGGAAGAAGCATGGTGGAGACTGTTTCAGGGACAGGCAGAACAGGCAAAGGAAATGTTTGAGGAAATAGGCAAAATGCATAAGTGTGAAGGATGCGGTTATCCGGGATGTTATGAGGCGAAATTGTATCTGGCAAGGATATATGAAACAGAGGGCAGCTACGAGAAAGCACTGTTGCTTTATGAGGAGGCTCATAAATTGGCACCTTCTAATATGGAATCATTAAAAGGTGCCTGTGCCATGAGGGAAAAGCTGCAGGTATAAAGGAAGTAACTGTAAAGTGATGGAAGGGTTACATAAGTTTTCCAAGGTGGAAGATTCATAAGGGATTTTTCATGTAATTTTGAGTGCCAAACAGTTATAATAAATTTTTAGAAGATAAAACGAGGTGAAAATAATGATTTTGGGAATTGATTTGGGAACTACCAACAGTTTGGTGGCATATTTTACAGAAGAGGGACCAAAGATTATCCCTAATCGATTGGGAAAGCATTTGACCCCATCGGTGGTGAGTATTGATGAAGAGGGGCAGGTATATGTGGGGGATACAGCAAGGGAACGTGCTTTGCTGTATCCGGACACCTGTGCCAGCGTGTTTAAGCGGGATATGGGAAGCAATAAGGAATTTAAGCTGTCTGGAAAAAAGTTTCGGGCAGAGGAATTGTCCTCCTTGGTGCTCCGTGCCCTGAAGGAAGATGCAGAAGAGTATTTAGGAGAAGAAGTTACAGAGGCAGTGATATCGGTACCGGCATATTTTAACGACAAAAGACGTCGTGCCACAAAGCGTGCAGGTGAGCTGGCAGGTCTTAAGGTGGAGCGCATCATCAGCGAACCCACGGCAGCAGCCATTGCTTATGGCTTGTATCAGGACAATCTGGAAACCAAGTTTCTGGTATTTGATCTGGGCGGAGGAACCTTTGATGTATCCATTTTGGAACTGTTTGAAAATATCTTGGAGGTGCGTGCCGTTGCCGGAGATAATTTTTTGGGGGGAGAGGATTTTACCAATGTGATTGAAGAGATGTTTTTTGAAAATTTCCCCAAGCTGTCCAAAGACAGTCTCAATGAAAAGGAGCTTCGCCATGTGCATAAGCAGGCGGAAAGCTGTAAGCTGGGCTTTTCCAGGGAGGATACCAGCAAAATGCAGTGTAAAATCGGTGAGGAGGTCTATGAGTTTTCCTTAGAACTGGGCAAGTATGAGAAAGCCTGTGAGGATTTGCTGGAACGATTAAAACAGCCCATTAAGAGATCCCTTTCCGATGCCCATGTACGGCTTTCGGAAATTGATAAGGTGATTTTAGTGGGTGGATCCACTAAGAGCCGGATGATTCATAAATTTGTGGGAAAATTGTTTCACAAAATGCCCTACACCAATATTAATCCAGACGAAGCGGTGGCTTTGGGTGCTGCCATTCAGGGAGCCATGAAAGAGCGAAATGCTGCCATCAAGGAAGTGATTTTAACAGATGTGTGTCCTTTTACGCTGGGAACAGAGGTGGTAAGGGAATGGGAGAACAATCAAAGAGAGGATGGGGTATTTTGCCCAATTATAGACAGAAATACGGTAATTCCAGCTTCCAGAACAGAGCGTTTCTATACGGTGCGGGATAATCAGACACAGATTCGGATTCATGTACTGCAGGGGGAAAGCCGCTTTGCTGAGAATAATTTGTCTTTGGGTGAGCTGTTGATTGATGTGCCAAAGGCAAAGGCAGGGGAGGAGCCGGTGGATGTGACTTATACCTACGATATTAACTCCATTCTGGAGGTGGAAGTGAAGGTGGTTTCCACAGAAAAAGTCACGCGGCAGTTGTTTATCAATAATGATGAGATTGATATGACACCGGAGGAAATCGAAGAGCGTTTTAAAACTTTATCCTACCTGAAGATTCATCCCAGAGAACGGGAAGAGAACAAGCTGCTTCTTTTGCAGGGGGAGAGACTTTATGAAGAAAATATTGGGGAACGGAGAGGTTATATTGAACGGGCTCTGTTTCACTACGAGCGTGCACTGGATACTTATGACCCTGCAAAGATTGAGGATGCAAAGCGGGAGTTTAAGAAGTTTTTGGAAGAATTTGATGAGCTGTAAAGTGGCAATATAAAAAAGATGTAACTGTTCAGAGCAATGTCATGATGTTGGCTCTGAACAGCAACAGATTAATAATCTGTTATAGCTAATCCAGATCGTTTTGCTGGACTTTGTATGCCTGATATGGTACAATACATTGGAAGTTGGCTGTGTAGCAATCATTAAAATATATGAAGGGAGCGGGTAACCATGAAAAAGTTTTTGGCTATTTTATTAGCAGTAATCATGCTTATTCCAAATAGTATATCGGTTCATGCAGAAAGTGTTGATAATATAACAGATTTGTCTACACTTCAGGAATTAATTAGTGAAGGTAATTCTATTACAGATTATTCTAGTCCAGATGCGTATGTATGGGTAACTAAAGTGCTTAATTTTAATGAGAAATATACCAATTCATATGTATATAGTGATATAAAAAGTGAGTGTAATTCAGCCAAAGGACACACAAGTATATCCACATTCAATGAAGTAAATAAAATATTGGGTTATTTAAGTGTTGTGCAGGACGAGATAGATGGGGTGGAGGGGAAAACGGTACATGAGTTAATTGTTTCCGGAAACGCATTGAGTGATAAGGCAAGTGCAGATGCATATAAATGGGTTATAGATGTACTAAAAGCAAATGAGAATTTTCCAACATCTAGTGTGTATTCAGATATAAAAAGCAAATGTAGTTCAGCCAAAGGACACACAAGTATTTCCACATTTAGTGTAGATTCTCAAATATTAGCAGATTTAACATTGTTGTATAATGAGGTTCCAGTTTCAACAGAGTTGCAAGGAATACGTATAAAAAGACAACCAACAAAGGTAATTTATGTAGAAGGTGAGACTTTTTCGGCTACAGGAATGGAGGTATTGGCAACTTACTTAAATACATATGAAGATAATTCAACAGATATAGAAGAAAAGTTGGTTACAAATTTTACTGTGGATAAAATGATACCTTTAAATTATGATGATACATTTGTGACTATTTCTTATGAAGAGAATGGTGTTACAAAAACGGCAACACAAAATATAACAGTTAATCCAATTATAGTATCTAAATTATTAAAAAGCATTTCGATTGTAACACCGCCTACAAAGACTGTTTATAAGGAGGGCGAAACTTTTAGCAAGGCAGGTATGAGGGTTAATGCTAAATATGAACAAGTGTGGTCGGATGGTTCACATGATGAAGGAGAATATGAAAATGTAGCGTATACAGTTGATACTACAACTCCGCTTTCAGCACAAGATAGTTCTATAACTATTTCATTTGAAGATGATGGAGTCACCCAAACAACACAACAAAGAATCATAGTTGAATCGTATATTGTATCAACAACATTGGATAGCATTGTTGTTGTATCAAATCCGACAAAACTAACATATATTGAGGGTGAGAGATTTGATACAACAGGATTATCGGTTGATGCGAAATTCTTGACTAAGTGGTCGAATGGCTATGAGGAATATACGATAGAAAAAAATGTTGCATATTCTGTAAATACTACATCCCCACTTTTAGTATCAAATAAATCATGGACTGTGTCTTACATTGTGAATGGAATAAAAAAGGAAGTAAATATACCTATTGTTGTTAGTCTCAAGGTTACTGATAATAAAGATAATGATGACACAAAACCAACACCAGGGACGCTTAAAATTCCTACAGTATTGAAAGTTTCAGCACTGGAAGTTAAAGCAGGAAAGAAAAAATTAACAGTATCATGGAAAAAGGATTCAAGTGTTGCAGGTTATCAAATACAGATAAGCCCTAAATTGAATTTTAAGGGTGCAAAAAAAATTAATTTAGGCAAATCCAGAAAAACATATACTAAAAAGGGTTTGAAATCTAAGAAAAAGTATTATGTTCGTATTAGAGCATATAAGACATATAAAGATAATGGGATAATAAAAAAAGTATATGGTAAATGGACTGTTAAAAGTAAGAAAATAAAATAGTAACATAACTAAGTCAGCAACCATCACTTCAAGTGGTGGTTGCTGACTTAGTTACAAATACCCTTTTACTCCTAGCATCATGACATTCGGAAGTAAGCAGTTACGCAAAATTTATTTTCTCATGGTAATTCAGCATGGATTTTGTTTGCCCTACTCCCCTTCTCAGATTATCTTCGGATGTTCAGGATAGAATGGCACCACCGAATTAAGCTTTTCCACGCATCAGCCTTTTCACGCCAGCCTTTTCCAAAGCAACGCCCAGCACAAAGAACAGAATAATTCCCAGAATATCCTCTCCTAAAAGCCCTGGAATCTGGGCGGCTCCTGCGGCAAGATTTCCTTCTAACAGGGCACCTGCTATAAAATATCCAAGAACCATCTCCACAGTTCCCACAGCCAGTGCTAAATAGGTTTTTCCGCAAAAGATTTTAGCATTTCCCTCTTTGTCACAGGCTATTGCAGATACGAAAAATCCCATAAGACATTTAATAACCAAGGTGGGAAGTATCCATGCATACCACCCCCCCAGCATATCTGCTAAGGCAGAGCCAATGCCTGCACAGAGCATACCGCCGGGATTGCCTAAGAATATGGCAGCCAGAAAGATAAATCCATTTCCCAAATGGGCATAACCAAGGGGGATGGGGATTTTAAAAAATAAAGTAGACACACATACCAATGCCATAAATAAAGCAATAGAGCAAATCTCATTGGCAGTCATTTTTTTTCCGTTTTTTTCCATAAGTAAACTCCTTTGATTAAGATATAATGGTAGTATACGGATAAAATGGCTATATGTAAAATGCCAGTTTTGAATAAAATAAACATACCAGTTTTGACTGGTGACAATAACTTATACCAATCCAAGGGAATGTTATTTCAGTGGGAGAAACTTTGGTATTCGGTTTTTGAATACTGTGTAATATCGAAAGCCTGTCTGTTGCAAAATTTCAGCAGCCTTGGAAAACTGAAAGCCTAAATAATCACACACATGGGCATCAGAACCCATGGTGATAATTTCACCTCCCAGTTCCCGATATCTTTTTAAAATATCTTCGTGAGGGTTGGGGTGTGCAAGTCCATACTTAAATCCTCCGGTATTGATTTCAATTCCCTTTCCCAAGGCAATAATTGTCTTTAATATCTCATCAATTATATCAAAATTCTTTTCAAAAGAATAATCTTTTTTCTGGCTGGGACAATAACGGATGATATAATCAATATGCCCATATACATCAAAGCCCGAAAAAGCTTTTAGGTTTTCCAGGATAGATTCAAAATATTCCTTGATACAGTCATCTTCTTGGCGTCCCTGAAAATATTTCGGATAATAAGGGTCAATTCCATGCACCAGATGGGAAGATCCAATGACAAAATCAAAAGGAAAGTCTGCCAGATACTCTTGATGTGTCTGTGCCAGATGGGGCTGTAATCCCAACTCCACTCCAAAACGCAGGTCGATTTTGTCCTTATATTGTTCTTTGTAATTCAGATAAGACTGTAAATATTTATCAGTATCCAGTTGAAAGTTTTCCTCGCATTGTGAATCATAATCCAGATCCATATGCTCTGTAAAGCACATGATTTGAAGTCCTGACATAATTCCCTTCTCAATCATATTCTTCATGGGTGTGTCACTGTCACCGGAAAAAGAAGTATGTATATGAAAATCAGAAGAAACCATTTGTTCACCTCCTAAGTGTGATAGTGTATAGATTAGATAGTTAAGAAGCATTTATGATTAGTTTAAATCAAATTATTTCAGAAAGCAATCAGCAGTTGAAATAAAATGGATACGGCTTTTGACGTTTTGCAAATGCCTGCCATGCCTTAACAATAAGAGGAGGACAGAAGTAAAACAACTGTCCTCCTCACAAAAAACGAATGCGAAAAAATTACTCTTTATTTAATTTGAAACGTCCGATAAGATCATCCAATGTCAGTGCCTGTGCAGACAACTGCTGGCTGGTAGCAGAAGCCTCCTCTGCGGTAGCAGCATTGTCCTGTACCACACCGGAAATCTGATTGACGCCAATCTCAGCTTGGCGCATGGCATCAGCCTGGTTGCTTACTACGATCTTTAGGTTCTGGGAGAATTCTGCAATTTCTCCGATGCCGTTCACCACTGCCTTGATGGTCTCAGAAACCTGTTCTGCTGCTGCATTTCCCTGGGTCACCTCCCGGATAGAGTCCTCAATCAGCTCTCTGGTATCCACGGCGGCCTTGGCACTCTGGTCTGCCAAATCCCTGATTTCATCTGCCACCACAGAGAAACCCCTGCCTGCTTCGCCTGCCCTTGCCGCTTCAATGGAAGCGTTGAGGGACAAAAGATTGGTCTGGGCTGCAATGGCCTCTATCTCGGAGATAATGTTTCCGATTCTTGCGGAAGTCTCATTGATTCGTGTCATCGCTGCCATCATGTTGTTCATCTCTGTGCGGCTGTTGTCCGCCTCTTTTGCATAGTGTTGTGCCTTTTGGTAGGATTCGTCTGCACGGTCCACACTTTGTCCCATGGTTGCTGTGATATCACTGATTGTGGCATGAAGCTCTTCCACAGCGTTGGCCTGTTCCGTTGCCCCTTCCGCCAAATCCTGAGATGCCTCCGCCAAATGACCGGAGCCTGCCTGCACCTGCTCCGATGCCTCACTGATGGCACGCAGGGTTTCTGTCATCTGCCGCTTCAGACGGCGCATGGACTGGTACATTTTGTCGAAATCCCCAGTGTAACGCTCAATAATTTTTGATTTAGCGGTGTAATCCCCCTCAGCCATCTGTCCTAAGACATCTTCCATATCAAAGATAATAGAGCTTAAAATTTCCGCCATATGTATGGAGTGATGTTCCAGATTCTGTACTTCCTCCACAGTATCTGCCATGGGGAAAGGACTGGACAAATCACCCTCTGCAAAAGATTCCAGACGTTTGCCCAAATCCTTTAAGGGACCGGCAATATTTTTGGCGGTACGTCTTCCGATTTGCATGGAAACAATCAGGACAGCCGTGATAATTGCCAGAATCACAACAGCCAAAATCCAGGTTGCAATAATGAGACTCTTAGACAGCCGGTTTCCCTCGTTTACCTTTACCTGCAAAAGATCCTCTAACTGGCCGTAGATGCTGTTGTAGGCGGTACTGAGCTCATTGAGAGCCATATCCTGAGCCTGTCTGCACAGCTCTCTGTCAGTGGTGGCACCAAGTTCCATAATTTCAGAGTCAAGCCGCCAGTAGGCTTCCAGCTCTGCCTTAATGGCATCGTAAGTCTCCCGGCCGCTTTTTGACACGATGGTATTCTCCACCTCGTCAAAGGACTGTTCAAATTTGACTTTCATTTCATCATGCTGCCTCACAACGGCAGCGATATCTTCCTCATCATCATAACCGATGGCGGCACGGAGGGAGGAGCGGATGTCGGCAAATTCAAACATAGCCCTTCCGATATCTCCCTGTGCAAAACCAAAGTTGTTCAGTGCATGGGAATACCTGCTGCAGATAATGATAAGGGCAATCAGACCCACAACTGATGCAAAAGCGGTTACAGAAGTTACAGTGAAAAAAGAGCGGATAAGCCTTTTCTCAATTTTCTCGTTTTGTGTTTTCTTTTCAAACATAGTATATTACATCCCCTTTCCTGTTCCCGCACAACCCAATTTATTTTATCCTCCATTTTTTCTTTTGGCAGGAACGACACCCAAAAAATTATATAATTTAGTCATAATTATAGCTCTTTTTTTTAAAATAATCAATATGGATTTTGGATTTGACTTATTCTCATTAAATCCTTATATTGTAAAGGAAAAGTAAAAAGAACAATCCGGCAGAAAGGAGAATGTAAATGGCGATTGAATATCAAAGATTAACAGAATCCCAACTTACTACCTTTATTGAAATGAGAATCCATCAATTAAGAGAAGAAGGTGCAACAGAGGATTTTGATTTAAGACCTGCACTGAAAGATTATTATAGCAGACACATGGCAGATGGTACCTTTGTTTCATGGATTGCCATGGATGGTAACAAAATTATAGGTACCAGCGGAATGTCATTTGTTAAGAATGGTAATTTTATGCAATACAAAATTTAACAAAGCAATAATGATTTTACCGGATATCCGGTAAAAAGTTCGACAAAAAGCCCGCAAATTCAGTTTCTTGTACAAAATAACGAAATATCTGAATAAAAACCACAAGAATGTGTAAAAACTATGAAAGTGTAAGTTTTGAAAAATTTATTTTAAATATGACTTGAATTTTTGGAATAAATTGGTTAGAATGTAAGAGGTTGATGAATATTTCACAAAGAAATCAATCGGTATAGTATGTAAACTACCGCCTAGCGGCAGGGAGCAGCGTATCTGCTGCAATAATAAATATACAAATTTTAGGAGGAAATTAAAGATGGCAGTAAAAGTAGCAATCAATGGTTTTGGACGTATTGGACGTCTTGCATTCAGACAGATGTTCGGAGCAGAAGGATATGAAGTAGTTGCAATCAATGACTTAACAAGTCCTAAGATGTTAGCTCACTTATTAAAGTATGATTCTTCACAGGGTAAGTATGAAAAGGCTGATACAGTAACAGCAGGAGAGGATTCTATCACAGTGGATGGAAAAGAAATCAAGATTTATGCTTTCCCGGATGCAAATAACTGCCCATGGGGAGAACTTGGGGTAGATGTTGTATTAGAATGTTCCGGTTTCTACTGCTCAAAGGACAAGGCACAGGCTCATATCAATGCAGGTGCTCGTAAAGTTGTTATTTCTGCACCGGCAGGAAACGATCTTCCTACCATTGTATACAATGTAAACCACAATACATTAAAGGCTGATGATACAATTATCTCTGCAGCTTCCTGTACAACAAACTGTTTAGCACCTATGGCAGATGCTTTAAATAAGTATGCAGCTATTCAGTCTGGTATTATGTGTACCATTCATGCATATACAGGCGATCAGATGACTCTTGACGGACCTCAGAGAAAGGGTGACTTAAGACGTTCTCGTGCAGCTGCTGTAAATATCGTACCAAACAGCACAGGTGCTGCAAAGGCAATCGGTTTGGTTATTCCTGAATTAAACGGAAAGTTAATCGGTTCTGCACAGCGTGTACCAACCCCTACTGGTTCTACAACTATTCTTACAGCAGTTGTTAAGGGTACAGATGTAACCGTAGAAGGAATCAATGCAGCTATGAAGGCAGCTTCCAACGAATCTTTCGGATATAACACAGATGAAATCGTATCCAGCGATATCGTAGGAATGAGATTTGGTTCTTTATTTGATGCAACACAGACAATGGTATCTAAGGTTGCTGATGATTTATATGAAGTACAGGTTGTTTCTTGGTATGACAATGAAAACAGCTACACAAGCCAGATGGTTCGTACAATTAAGTACTTCTCTGAATTAGCTTAATTGCCAGATAAAAGTTTTTGAGGTAAGTAATTACCACGATTTAATAGGACGTATAGGGTCCGGTCTTTGTGGACCGGACCTTTTTTCATATACAAGAAAAAACAAGCAAAAAGCGTGAGATTGTACTAAGGTATACAACATATACGTTTGTATATGTTTTGCAACAGAAATGCTGCACTTAAATATAATAATCAGGAGGTTTAATCATGGGATTAAATAAGAAATCAGTTGATGATATCAACGTAGCAGGAAAAAAAGTATTAGTAAGATGTGACTTCAATGTGCCTTTAAAGGATGGCAAAATTACAGACGAAAACCGTCTGGTAGCAGCTTTGCCAACCATCAAGAAGTTAATTGCAGATGGTGGAAAAATTATTTTGTGCTCTCATTTAGGAAAGGTAAAAACAGAAGAAGATAAGAAAACAAAGACACTGGCACCAGTGGCAGCTCGTTTATCTGAGTTATTAGGACAGGAAGTTAAGTTTGCAGCAGATCCGGAAGTCGTAGGTCCAAATGCTAAAGCAGCAGTAGAAGCAATGAAAGATGGAGAAGTAATTCTTTTAGAGAATACTCGTTTCAGGGCAGAAGAGACAAAGAATGGAGAAGCTTTCAGCAAAGATTTAGCATCTCTTTGCGATGTATTTGTAAATGATGCATTTGGTACCGCTCATAGGGCACACTGCTCTAATGTGGGTGTTGCCGGCTTAGTGGATACGGCAGTTGTAGGTTACTTAATGCAGAAGGAAATTGATTTCCTGGGAAATGCAGTAGAGACACCGGAACGTCCATTCGTAGCTATTCTTGGCGGTGCAAAAGTTGCAGACAAGTTAAACGTTATTTCCAACCTATTGGAAAAATGCGACACGCTCATTATTGGCGGAGGTATGGCATTTACATTCTTAAAAGCACAGGGCAAAGAAATCGGTACATCATTAGTTGATGAAACAAAGATAGATTACTGCAAGGAAATGATTGCAAAGGCAGAAAAGCTTGGAAAGAAATTACTTCTTCCGGTAGATGCAACCATAGCAGCAGATTTCCCGAACCCAATCGATGCGGAAATTGCTGTTGAGAATGTACCATCCGATGCAATTCCAGCGGACAAAATGGGCTTAGATATTGGAACAAAGACAGCAGAAATGTATGCAGAAGCAGTGAAATCAGCGAAGACAGTTGTATGGAACGGACCAATGGGCGTATTCGAAAATCCTATTCTTGCAAAAGGAACCATTGCAGTGGCAAAATCCTTAGCCGAGACAGATGCTACTACTATTATCGGTGGCGGTGATTCTGCAGCAGCAGTAAATCAGTTGGGCTTTGGTGATAAGATGTCCCATATCTCCACCGGCGGCGGTGCTTCCCTTGAATTCTTAGAAGGAAAAGAATTACCGGGTGTGGCAGCAGCCAACGATAAATAGAAAAAATTATAGTAATAATAACAATCAATAAGGAGAACATAAAAATGGCAAGAAAGAAAATTATCGCTGGCAACTGGAAAATGAACAAAACTCCCAGCGAGGCAGTTGCTTTAGTAAATGAATTAAAACCATTGGTAGCAAATGAGGATGTAGATGTGGTATTCTGTGTACCTGCAATCGATATCATTCCGGCTATGGAAGCAGCGAAGGGAAGCAATATCAATATTGGTGCAGAAAATATGTACTTTGAGGAAAGCGGTGCTTACACTGGCGAAATCGCACCGGCTATGCTGGCAGATGCAGGTGTAAAGTATGTGGTAATCGGTCATTCTGAGAGAAGAGAATACTTTGCAGAGACAGATGAAACAGTGAATAAGAAAGTATTGAAAGCCTTTGAGCATGACATTACACCGATTATTTGCTGCGGAGAATCTCTGACACAGAGAAAGCAGGGCATTTATGTTGACTGGATCCGTATGCAGATTAAGATTGCATTCCAGAACGTAACCGCAGATCAGGCTAAGAAAGCTGTTATCGCATATGAGCCAATCTGGGCAATCGGAACAGGTGAAACAGCCACAGCCGATCAGGCAGAAGAAGTATGTGCAGCAATTCGTGCATGTATCGCAGAAGTTTATGATGATGCAACAGCAGCAGAAATCCGTATTCAGTACGGCGGTTCTGTAAATGCCAAGACAGCACCTGAATTATTTGCTAAGCCAAATATTGATGGAGGTCTTGTGGGAGGTGCATCTTTAAAGGCTGAGTTTGGCGATATAGTAAATTATAATAAATAATTGTCATAATTTTCAAATATAAAATTTATAAGACACCGGAAGGGGTGGGCATAAAGCTTACTCTCTTTCCGGTGTTTGTATAATATTCAATATTAAGAGGTAGTAATATTAGTAAATAATAAATAGAAAACAGAGATAAAGGAGAACAAAATGAGTAAAAAACCGACAGTTTTAATGATTCTTGATGGATATGGATTAAATGACAAGGAACTGGCAAATGCGGTGGCATTAGGCAAGACACCAGTGGTAGATGCCTTGATGAAAGAGTATCCCTTTGTAAAGGGATATGCCAGTGGAATGGCAGTGGGACTTCCGGATGGACAGATGGGAAATTCTGAAGTGGGACATTTGAATATGGGTGCCGGACGCATTGTCTATCAGGAACTTACCAGAATCACCAAAGAAATTCAAGAGGGAGATTTCTTCAAAAATGAAGCATTGGTGAAAGCTGTGGAGAATGCCAAAGCCAATAATTCTGCATTGCATCTGTGTGGCTTAGTGTCCGATGGCGGTGTCCACAGCCACAACACACATCTCTATGGCTTATTAGAGTTAGCAAAACGTGCAGGCTTACAGAAAGTTTATGTACACTGTTTCTTAGACGGACGTGACACTCCGCCTGCATCCGGCGAAGATTTTGTGGCAGAATTGGTGGATAAAATGAAAGAGATTGGTGTTGGTGAAATTGCCTCCGTTATGGGACGTTACTATGCCATGGATAGAGACAACCGTTGGGACAGAGTAGAATTGGCATACAATGCCATGGTAAAAGGAATTGGTGAAACAGGAGAAGATGCCGTAGCAGCTATCGCAGCATCCTATGGAGCAGATAAAACAGATGAATTTGTAGTTCCCACCGTTATCACGAAAGACGGTGCACCTGTGGCGACCGTAGGGGACAAGGATTCCCTGATCTTCTTTAACTTCCGCCCGGACAGAGCCAGAGAAATCACCAGAGCTTTTTGTGCAGATGATTTTGACGGTTTTGCCAGAGAAAAGAGATTAGACATTACTTTTGTATGCTTTACCGAATATGATGTGACCATTCCCAACAAGGAGGTGGCATTCCATAAAGTAGCCATCAACAATACCTTTGGTGAATTTTTGGCCGCCAATGGAAAGACACAAGCAAGAATTGCAGAGACAGAAAAATATGCACATGTTACTTTCTTTTTCAACGGCGGTGTGGAGGAGCCCAACCAAGGGGAAGACAGAATTCTGGTAAAATCCCCAAAGGTTGCAACCTACGACTTAAAGCCGGAAATGAGTGCTTATGAAGTATGTGATAAGCTCTGTGAGGCAATCCGTTCGGATAAGTATGATGTGATTATCATCAATTTTGCCAACCCCGACATGGTAGGTCATACCGGTGTGCAGGCAGCAGCCATCAAGGCAGTGGAGGCAGTGGATGAATGTGTGGGCAAGGCAGTGGAAGCCATCAAGGAAGTGGATGGAACCATGTTTATCTGTGCTGACCATGGAAACTGTGAGCAGTTAGTTGATTATGAAACCAATGAGCCATTTACTGCCCATACCACCAATCCAGTACCATTTATTTTAGTAAATTATGATCCGGAATACACTCTAAAAGAAGGCGGATGTCTGGCAGATATTGCACCAACCTTAATTGAGATTATGGGAATGGAGCAGCCGGCAGAAATGACGGGAAAATCTTTATTAATCAAGAAATAAAAAAATGTAACTGTAAAAAATACTCCTTTCTGATAAGAGCTGTGATATGAGCATTCTTATCAGAAAGGATATTTTTTTAGCAAATTCTCTGAAAAACCAAAGGTAGTAAATATATCATGAAAAATAAATGGCATTGTCAGCACTTACCCTCTTCCCTAATAGAAGAAGTTGTGGTACAATTAGAATATATGAAACAAAATAACAGATAAGTATATATGAAATAAGGAGGTGACAGTGTATTTATTGGGGAACCGGATGTACCATGGGGTAGAGGTAGTTTTGAGTCAGAGATTTGTAATTGAAAAAATTACCCATATACTATATGGTAAATGCAAGAATAGATAAGATAATGTTATTGTGGACAAGAAAATAGCCAGTCCTTGAAAAAACATTTCATCAAAAGAAAATATGAAAAGGTAGAGGATGTAATGAAATTAAATCCACAAGGATATTTTTAAAAAACGGCAAAAAAAGAGGTGATTATAGCTGTTGTAGGCTTTTTAGATTTGTTGTAAGGGCAATGGAAAGGAGGATGTTTTATGGGGTACAAAGCATTGATTGTTGATGATAATGCTGTAAATGCAACTGTAATTTCAGGTTTATTGAATAAATTTCATGTGGAATCGGAAGTGGCTCTTGATGGGGCAGAGGCGATTGCACGCAGAGATTTGGTGAATTTCCAAATTGTTTTTACGGATTATCTGATGCCTGGCATAGATGGAATCGGAGTGGGAAAACAAATTCGACAGTGTATCCATGATCAAGGAAAGGATATACCGGTGGTTTTGTGTACTGCCAATGTGGGAGCCGCCGGTCTTGCGGCAGATGTGGAAACAGGAATCAGTTACATTTTGAAGAAACCGGTAAAGGTGCAGGAATTAGAACAAGTGCTGCAGCGGTATGTGGATGAGAGGTTATGTCTGGATAACAGTCAGTCACAGCCGGCAGTCTCCATGTTGAATATTCCCGGATTGGATACGGCATATGCCATCCGGCAGGCAGGCGGTGAAAGGCTCTACTTAAACATTTTAAGCGAATACCATAAAGCCATTAAAGAGACTTGTGAGCGGCTGCGCAAATATGAGCAGACAAATGATACGGTGAATTATCGCATTGAAGTTCATGGATTAAAAAGTTCTTGCAGATTGGTGGGGGCCATGGAGCTGGCGAATTTATGTGAATACTTGGAAAACGAGACAAAATCAAAAACACCGATGGATTTAAAGGGGCAGACTGCGTATCTATTGCGTATTTATGAGAGTTTCATTGAACGGTTGGCTCCCTTTATAAAACAAGAGGAATCAAATCAGGAGCAGGAGAGCATCTCCAAGGAAAAGGCAAAAGAGCAGTTCCTAAGTATTCGTCGGTTATTGGAGGATTTTGAACTGGATGAGGCAGAGGAACTCTTAGAAGAATTACAGCAATACAAGTTGAATGAAGCTTATAAGCTGTGTTTGGATAAGCTTTCGGAATGCATCGGTGCTGTTGATTATGAGGGCGGAATTATGGCTATTGATGCCTGTGAATTATAGGAATAGAGTATCATAAGGAGAGTATAGAGATAATTTGGCTTGTGGAAACAAATTGTAAAGAATATTCATTGTCCTTCTGACATATAGTATAGTAATTGGAAGCATGAGAAGATTTCAGTTACACTAATGTCAGGAGGATTTTTTATGAAAACCTTTAATTTGTACAAGGACATACAGGCACGCACCAACGGAGAGATATATCTGGGGGTGGTTGGGCCGGTGCGAAGTGGTAAATCAACTTTTATTAAGCGGTTCATGGATGTGATGGTACTGCCGCAGATGGAAGATGAATATGCCAGAGAGCGAACCAAGGACGAACTGCCTCAGTCGGCACAGGGCAGAACCATTATGACCACCGAACCGAAATTTATTCCCAAAGAGGCAGCAAAGATAAAACTGTTGGATGATGTGGAAGTGTCGGTACGTCTCATTGACTGTGTGGGCTATATGGTAGAGGGGGCGGAAGGGCATGTGGAAGGGGAAAAGGAGCGCATGGTGAAAACCCCTTGGTCTGACAAGGAAATCCCCTTTACTAAGGCGGCAGAAATCGGTACTCAAAAAGTGATCCACGATCATTCCACCATTGGAATTGTCATTACAACAGATGGCAGTGTCAGTGGAATCCCAAGGGAAAATTACATAGCGGCAGAGGAGAAAACCATTGCAGAACTAAAGAAAATCGGCAGACCTTTTATTGTAATTCTAAATTCTGAAAAGCCATACAGTGATGAAAGTATGGCCTTGGCAGAGGCGATTGCAGCCAAAAATAGAGTGAAAGTGTTAAGCATGAACTGTATGCAGTTGAGAAAGGATGATATTTCCAAAATTTTAGAGGGGGTATTGAAGGAATTTCCAGTGATGGAAATCTCTTATTTTGTGCCAAAGTGGGTGGAAACCCTTCCCATGACTCATCCAATCAAGAAAGAGATTGTGGAAAAAATCCGAGAGAGTACGGAGAAAGTCAAAGTTATCGAAGATGTCAGCGAGGATGTGCTTTCCTTTGACAGTGAATACGTCAGCAGGATTAAACTGGATGACATGGATTTATCCACTGGGAATATCCGGGTTCAACTGCAAATCGAGGATAAGTATTACTATGAAATGCTTTCGGAAATGATGGGGATTTTGGTGGAAAATGAATATGGTCTGCTGTCCACGGTAAAAGAGCTGGCAAAGATGAAACAGGAGTATCAAAAGACGGCACAGGCATTTCAGACAGTAAAAATGAAAGGTTATGGTGTGGTAACTCCCTCTCAGGCGGATATTAAATTGTATGAACCGGAAATTGTTAAGCATGGCAGCAAATTTGGCGTGAAAATTCGTTCCGAAGCACCATCCATTCACATGATTCGGGCAGGTATTGAAACGGAAATTGCCCCCATTGTGGGAAGTGAGCAGCAGGCAAAGGATTTGATTGATTATATTAAAAATAACAGCAATGAGGAAGAAGGAATTTGGAATATCAATATTTTTGGCAAGTCGGTGGAACAGTTAGTTACCGATGGAATTCAGTCGAAGTTGTCTCAGATCGGCGAAGAGAGTCAGCTGAAGCTGCAGGATACCATGCAAAAGATTGTAAATGACAGTAATGGAGGAATGGTCTGCATTATTATTTAATAATTGCCATATATAAGAACAAAGCACTGGTTTGCCAACACCAGTGCTTTTGCAATATACCTGATAATATGTTACTCAGGTTTCTCTTCTTGTTTTTTGGATGGTTCCTGGTATTCCTCCATAATCACTTTGCGGTCTCTCAGACGATAGGTCACGTTATGCTGTTCCTCCTTTACCGTATGTCTTTCGGCATTGATGGAAATGGAGGTACCCGGATAAACATTCTTACGAAAACCGGCAAAGGAGTTGGCAGATGTTTCAATAATGCTGTTGCAGTTTTCTAACTGCTCCTTTTGTTTTGCCAGATCATCTTCCTTGATTTGAATTGCCTTTTGCAGCATTAAATAAGTGTAATGTTCCGTTTGTCCCTGTTCTTCAAAAATAACCATGTTTTTTCGGAGTGCCGAGAGTTCCAGTTTTATTTTGGATATGGTCTGCATGGTATCCCCGTATTCCTTGATGACTTCTGCATCCACTCCCAGCACCAGTCTGGTGGGGAGTTCTGCTCTGTTGCCCACGGTATTGGCATCAATGCAGCAGAGAGCTCTGGTGATTCCCCCCAGGATTAAACCACGTTTTCCTGACAGCAGCACACTGTCCATGGAGGTCACATCACAATTCAAAATATGATTGGAATTCAGGCAGCCTTCACATTTGATGGTGGTGGATTCAAAAAAAGGTGCAGATACATTCCCGCCGGATTCGATATAGGAGATACCGCCTCCCTGGATTCCTTTGGCAAGCACCACATCACCGCCTGCATAGATGGTGGCAGCTTCCACATAGCCATTGACTTTCACATAGCCGGTGGCACGAATCACCATATTGGGAATTACATTTCCGGAGATTTCCACATTTCCGTCAAAGTTAATATTGCCTACGGACAAATCCAGATCTTTCTGAACGGAAAGACAGTTGATAATATTCAGCTTGTCTTTCTGAAATTCGATCTGTCCACTGTTTAGGGCACGATAAGTCAGGTGATCCTCACTCATAACAAACCCTTTTCCCCGCAGTACCGGCAAATCCTTGCCTCGTTTTGGAATCATCAGCTTACCGGTAACGGTGTAGCCATACTCGCCGGGGGTGGCGGGAGTGTATTCTGCCAAAAGCTGATTTTTTGTGGTAAATTCATAGGCAGAGCTGTTAAAGTAATCCACCGATCCATCCGGCAGAATGGTGGGCTTATGGTTATGGGTATCCGTATTAAAGTGATAAGTAAAATAACCATCCTTTCCATTGACAGGCTCTTTTCCCCGGGCAACCACCACAGGCTGATTGTAGGCTTTGTTTTTTAGTATCATCTGCAGACTGGAAAGATTTAAGCCCTGACGAATATTCTGTTCGCCTAATAATGCCACCAGTTGTTCCAGCCGGTAGGCTTCTGTCTCTGGTGGAGCCAGTGACAGAGTGGCAATCATGCCGTCCGGAGAGACTTCCACAGTGGTTTCCGGAACACGGTTGGTGTCAGGTGTGTTGTCTTTTTCTTCAGTTTCTTTTGCTTCTTTTTCTTTTGCCTCTTTGGCAGCTTCCTCCGCAGCGGCTTCCGCTTCCATAGATGCCTTAATTTCATCCTCGGAAAGTGCCAGCATATCATTGACCAGATGGGCAGATTCCTTGGCAAATAAAAGTTTTTCTCTGGTGCGGTTCATCACTGAGGCAGAGATGGTGGAGTCGGCATAGACGGAAACTTCCAAACCCTGTTCCAGACCAAGACGAATCTGCTCCATCTGTTCTGCTTTGAATTTATTATCTCCATAGAGAGAAACGTCCAATCCGGCCTCGAAGCCCAGACGGATTTCGCGTATTTGCCTGTAATCGGTGGTAATTGTCAGATAAGGTTTTATGTTGATTTGCTGTTGCAGGCACATACTGATCTGTTCAATTTGATCTGCATTATAGCCATCTTCCACATAGGGAAGAATGTCATATCCCCAGGCGGTGGATTTACGCAGCTGCCGAAGTACCTTGGAGCTAACCCCCATGTTCAGATATTTTTCAAAATCAAAGTCATCTTGGAGGGAGCGGCGGATTTCACGCATCATAATGGCATCATATTCTTTTTTTGCATACTTGGACACGTCTAACTTATTTTGAAGCCCCTTGCGGATTTCCAACATTTCCGAAGCAGAAAAATCCGGGGATTCATAGTAGGAAATGTTCAGTTCCTCCAAAAGTCCCAAACGAAGCTGCTCCATTTGCTGCGGATTGTAATCTAAAAGTCCATAGTGCTCAATGGCTACCCCTGCCTTATAACCCAGATAAATCTGTTCCAGCTGAGCCCAGTCAAAGCCCTGCTCCAGCCATATTTTTAAAGAAATGCCTTCCTTCAAACCCTTCCGCAGAATTTCCATTTTCTGCGGACTGAGTTTAGGGTCAAGGTAATAATTTACATCTACCTTGTTTTCCAAGCCTTTTAAAATTTCTATTAGTTGTGGAATGGAAAATTTCAGTTCCTGATAGCGTTTGATGTCACCACCTAAAAGTTTGCATGCCTTTAGGAGCAAGTGATATTTTTGGATTTCTACGTTGTTTGCATGTTTGCTGTTTTGTTCCGCCATACTTGTTTCCCCTTTACATTGTATTCGCTGATTTTGCATGATTTATCATAACAATTCCGTATGTTCACAGTTACCCTTTTCTTTCTTTTATCATACATCAAAAATGTATATTTTACAAACAAAATCATGGAAAAATATGTAAAAAACATACAAAAATACAATAATAATATCTGGCAATTTTGGAAAGAATAGATGTTAGCTTATGAGAAAGTGGGAAAGAGAACATGAGAGTAAAGTCTTTTCTGGTGCAAAATTCCGTTTTGTGTGTGCTGGGCGGGGGAATGTATTACTGTATTGAGCTGCTGTATCGGGGACATTCCCATTGGAGTATGTTTCTGCTGGGGGGGATCTGTTTCGGATGGGTGGATTTAATTTGCGAGAAATTCACCAGATTAAGAAACCTTTGGCAGAAAATGGCGGTCAGTGCTTTGGGGATTACTTTTCTGGAATGGTTTACGGGATGTATTGTGAATCTGTGGCTGAAATGGAATGTGTGGGATTACAGTGCCCTGCCTTTGCAGATTATGGGGCAGGTAAGTTTGTTGTTCAGCCTTTTTTGGTTTCTGTTGTCCTATCCGGCAATTCGACTTTGTGAATCTATCCGTATTTTATTATTTGCTAACTGTTCAGAGCCAAGCAAATTGGACTAAAATATGCGATGCATGTTTCATGCAGGTTGGCTCTGAACAGCTGGGGTATAAAAGTAAAAGGATAAAAATTCAAGCAAAAAGAGACAGCATTTTGCATATTTAGACTGCAAATGCTGTCTTATTTTGTTTTTTCGTATAAAAAACGCCATTTTTTCTTGAAAATCCAGCCTTTTTTGCGTTTTTGTATAAAAAACGAGAAAATTGTAGAAGAAATTATGGGAAAAATGTGGTAAAATAGAAGATGTCGAAACATGCGATGATAATGGATTGATTCTCTGAAATTATGACTTTATAATGAATGGAAGTTGACTAAGAAAACAGAAAATAAAACAAATTCAGGAGGATTCCTATGGAAAAATTAAATGTTGCAATCGCAGATGATAATGAGATTTTATTAGATTTATTGGAAGAAATAGTGAAAAGTGACAATGAATTGGATGTTGTTGGAAAGGCACGAAACGGAGAGGAAGTTTTTGGCATTATCAAGGAAAAAGAGCCGGATGTAGTCTTACTTGATATTGTTATGCCGAAAATGGACGGACTTTGTGTTATGAATAAAGTAAAGAAGGATTCTACGATTAAAAAACAGCCTGCATTTATAATGATATCTGCCATAGGTCAGGAAAGCATCACAGAGGATGCCTTTGATATGGGGGCTAATTACTATATTATGAAACCCTTTGACAAAGAAGTGGTGATTAATCGAATCAAACGCACCAGAGATAAGAGAAAAGGAAGCCGGATACAGGAGCGTTATGAGGCATATGAAACGATTGAAGTTAAGCCAAGAAATTTAGAAGCGGATGTGACAAATATCATACATGAAATCGGTGTACCTGCACATATTAAAGGATACCAATACTTACGAGATGCGATTATGATGTCAGTGGATGATATGGAAATGCTGAATTCAATCACGAAAATCCTGTACCCTACCATTGCAAAGAAATATCAGACGACCTCCAGCCGGGTGGAACGAGCCATTCGGCACGCCATTGAAGTGGCATGGAGCAGAGGCAAAATGGATACCATTGATGAGTTGTTCGGTTATACCATTAATACGGGAAAGGGAAAACCTACCAATTCAGAATTTATTGCACTGATTGCGGACAAAATTCGCTTGGAATACAAAAACCGTTAGAATCTGCTTTTCCATCACTGCAAATTGTGTTATAATATTTGCAAAATCGTCAAATACAGTTAGGAGGAGCGGGATGGAAAAGATATTGTTTGCGGCATCGGAAGCAACCCCATTTATCAAAACCGGAGGGTTAGCAGATGTGGTTGGTTCCCTGCCAAAATGTTTCGATAAAGAAAAATATGATGTGAGAGTAATCATTCCAAAATATTTGTGTATTCCCCAGACAAAATTGGAGAATATCAGTTTTTTAACTAATTTTTATGTAAAACTGTCATGGCGCAGTCAATATGCGGGAATTTTTGTGACAGAAGTTGATGGTGTTACCGTTTATCTGGTGGACAATGAGTATTATTTTGCAGGTCCAAGACCATATGGAAATATTTATGAAGATATTGAGAAATTTGCTTTCTTTTCTAAGGCGGTATTGACCGCATTGCCGGCGATTGATTTTCGACCGGACATTATCCACTGCCACGATTGGCAGACCGGTGTGATACCTGTGCTCTTGAAAGAGAGTTTTCGCAGTAATTCCTTTTATCAGGGAATTAAGTCGGTGATGACCATTCATAATTTAAAATTTCAAGGCAGATGGGAATTGCAGAAAATCAAGGATGTATTAGGATTGCCGGATTATTATTTTACTTCCGATAAGTTAGAATTTTATGGCGATGGTGATTTTTTAAAGGGCGGCATTGTGTTTGCAGATGCCATCACCACAGTCAGCAAAACCTATGCAGAAGAAATTAAGACATTAGAGTATGGAGAGGGGCTCCATGATCTGTTGAAATCCAGAAGCAGCAGTTTGCGGGGGATTGTGAATGGGATTGATTATGAGGAGTTCAATCCCTTGTCCGATCCATATATTTACAAACAATTTGATGCAAGGAGTTTTCGCAAAGAAAAACCGAAGAATAAGCGTGCATTGCAGGAAGAATTCGGTTTAGAACGGGATGATAAGGCATTTTTAATCGGAATTGTATCCAGGCTTACAGATCAGAAAGGTCTTGATTTAATAGATCAGGTAATGGATGATTTGTGCGGTATGCATGTGCAGATTATTGTTTTGGGAACAGGGGAAGAATGGTACGAAAATATGTTCCGGCATTATGAATGGAAGTACCATGGCAAGGTTTCAGCCAACATTTATTACTCGGAAGAGGTGTCCCATAAGATTTATGCAGGAGCAGATGCCTTTTTAATGCCCTCTCTTTTCGAACCATGCGGTTTAAGTCAGCTGATCAGTTTCCGCTATGGTACTCTTCCAATTGTAAGGGAGACAGGGGGACTGAAAGATACCGTGGAACCTTATAATGAATTTGAAAGTACCGGAACGGGTTTTAGTTTCCGCAATTACAATGCGGGTGAAATGTTAAATATAGTACGTTATGCAATGGGGGTATTTGAGAACAATAAGAGAGAATGGAACAAGATGATAGACCGGGCAATGGCAGCAGATTTTTCATGGAAGAAATCTGCCATAAGCTATGAAGAAATGTATGATTGGATGATAAATAAAAAATAATGCATAAAACCTCCCTTTTTTTCTCATAATAGGATGGAAGAAAAAAAGGAGGTTTTTTTATGTCTAACATTTCAGAACTTGATTTACAAAATTTACGTCACTTAATTTCGGGGTATGAAACAACCCACTGCAAGATGCAGGATTATGCATCTGCAGCCACAGACCAGACTGTCCGTCAGTTTTTCTTAAAGTCTGCACAGTCAGCCACAGAATCCAAAGAACAGTTAATGCAGTTTTTAAAATAGGAGGAAGAAAAGATGAAGGAACAGGCAATGGTAGCAGATACTTTAGCAGGAATCAATGGAGAACTGGTTCGTTTTGGAGAAATGATTCCACAGTGTGAGAATAAGGCGTTAAGACAGACCTTAAAGCAGATGCGTAATCAGTGCGAGATGTCACAGGAAGAATTGTATGAGATTGCCAGAAGCAAGCAGTATTACATTCCGGCAGCCATGGCAACAGAAGAAGAAGTTATGCATGTAAAAAATATTTTGAATTCTTTAAGTGCAAAATAAGTTATCACGAAAAAGAAAAGCAGACTGCCGGGATTTTCCTGGTGGTCTGTTTTACTTTTGATATAAAATATGTTACAATGCTACATAAAAAGGTGGAAATGAGGGATATTTATGGCATTTGACGGAATTGTAATTGCCAATCTGGTAAAAGAATTAAATGATAAATTAATTGAGGGAAGAATTTATAAGATTGCCCAGACCGAGGAGGATGAGCTTCTGCTTACGATTAAAAGTGGAAAAGAGCAAATAAGACTGTTAATGTCTGCCAGTGCAAGCCTGCCCCTTATGTATGTAACCGACAAAAATAAACCAAGCCCCATGACGGCTCCTAATTTCTGCATGCTGCTGCGTAAACATCTGCAAAACGGACGAATTACAAGAATTTATCAGCCAAATCTGGAGCGTATTGTAAATTTCGAAGTGGAGCATCTAAATGAATTAGGAGATTTATGTAAAAAAACTTTGATTATAGAGTTAATGGGAAAGCACAGCAATATTATTTTCTGTAATGAATCCGGTATGATAATTGATAGTATTAAGCATATCAGTGCCCAGACCAGCTCATTGAGAGAGGTGTTGCCGGGCAGAGATTACTTTATTCCCAAGACCATGGACAAGGAGAATCCAAGAGAGTGTAATCAGCAAAAGTTTCGGGAACGTATTCAGGGAAAACCCATAAGTGTTATGAAATCACTTTACCAATCTTTTACGGGAATCAGTCCGGCGGTGGCGGTAAGCATCTGTGAAACGGCAGGTGTGGATGGTCAGCGGGGCGGTAATACGCTGGAGGAATTTCAACTGGAAGGTTTGTATCTGGCTTTTTGCAAGGTAATGGTGCAGGTGGAGGAAGGAAAATTTACTCCGGTGATTTACTATAAAGGGAAAGAGCCCATGGAATTTTCCGCTGTCCGCCTGCATCAGTTTGCAGATTGTCAGGCAGCAGAGTATGATAGTATATCCAAAGTTTTAGAGCAGTATTATGCAGAGAAAAATACCATCACAAGAATCCGGCAAAAGTCAGCGGATCTGCGAAGAATTGTCCAGACTGCCTTAGAACGTAATTATAAAAAGTATGATTTGCAGTTAAAACAGCTAAAAGATACGGAAAAACGGGAGAAATACAAGGTATATGGGGAACTGATCAACACTTATGGCTATGGTGTTGCGGCAGGAAGCAAAAGTATGGAGGCTTTAAATTACTATACAAATGAGATGGTTCGAGTTCCCTTGGACGACACCATACCTGTGTTGGAAAATGCAAAGAAGTATTTTGATAAATATAATAAGCTGAAACGGACTTATGAAGCACTGTCAGAGCTTACCAAGGAGGTAAAAGAAGAAATCATCCACTTAGAGTCCATACAGACATCCTTGGATATTGCCCTAAAGGAAGAAGATTTGGTGGAAATCAAGGAGGAACTTACGGAGAGCGGCTATATCCGCAGAAAGGGCGGCGGCAAGCGGGTAAAGATTACCAGTAAGCCATTTCATTATCTGTCCAGCGATGGTTATGATATTTATGTGGGAAAAAATAATATTCAGAATGAAGAGCTGACTTTTCAGCTTGCCACAGGAAATGACTGGTGGTTTCATGCCAAAGGTATTCCCGGCTCCCATGTGATTGTAAAGGGCAAGGGAGAGGAAGAACTGCCGGACAGAGTCTTTGAGGAGGCAGGAAAATTGGCTGCTTACTACTCTAAGGGACGGGGAAATGATAAGGTGGAAATTGACTACATACAGAAAAAGCATGTAAAGAAACCCGCAGGAGGAAAACTGGGCTTTGTGGTCTACTATACCAACTATTCTTTGGTCATTGACAGTGACATTACAGGACTTACATTAATTAGCGGATAGTTCTTGACGATAAGTTGTAAATAATTTATAATGAAACATACTGGTTTTAGACAGGGTATGTGAAGTAATGGTTCCCTGCCGTTTTGGTACGGCAGAGAACAATTACCATTTCAACGATGTGGAGGCAGCAGGCTCAATGGTTAAAAGTATGACAGGCTTTGGTCGTTTCGAGGCGGCAGAAGGAGAAAAGAAAATTGCGGTGGAAATTAAATCTGTGAATCACAGATATTTGGATTTAAATATGAAACTGCCCAAAAAATTGAATATTTTTGAAAGTAAAATCCGTTCTGTGTTAAAAGAATACATGGAACGGGGGAAAGTGGATGTGTACATTACATATGTAGATGAAAGCAAAGGAAGTACATGTGTAAAGTATCACCATGATTTGGCAGAAGCATATTTGGCTGCCATCCGGGAAATTCAGAAAGAATTTGAACTTTCAGGGGATTTCGGTGCATCATCTTTATCCAGATATCCGGATGTGCTGACGGTGGAAGAACAGCAGGTGGACGAAGAGACTCTTTGGCTGTTGTTGGAATCTGCCCTTAGAGGTGCAGCAGAACGGATGGGGGAGGCAAGGATCCGGGAAGGTGAACATTTGAAGGCAGATTTGCTTCTAAAATTAGAGGAAATGACAAAGCAGATTGCTTACATTGAGGAACGTTCCCCACAAATCCTGCAGGAATACAGAAAAAAGCTCACAAACAAGGTGCAGGAACTGTTAGTTGACAACAGCGTAGATGAGAACCGTATTCTCACAGAGGTTGCTATCTTTGCAGATAAAATTTGTGTGGATGAGGAAATTGTGAGACTGAGAAGTCATGTGGAACATATGAAACGTGACTTGAAAGCCGGGGGAAGTCTGGGCAGGAAACTGGATTTTCTGGCACAGGAGATGAACCGGGAGGCCAATACAATTTTATCCAAGGCAAATGATATTACCATTTCTGAATGTGGTGTGGAACTAAAGACTGACATTGAGAAGGTAAGAGAACAGATACAAAATATTGAGTAGGTGAGTCATGGACAAATTAGTCAGTGTGGGTTTTGGCAATATGGTAAATGCCAGCAAAGTGATTGCGGTGATTAGTCCTGATTCTGCACCAGTGAAACGTATGATTCAGGCAGCCAAAGAAGAGGGAACAGCCATAGATGTGACCCAGGGAAGAAAGACAAAATCGGTGATTGTAATGGAAAACGGTCAATATTTGTTATCTGCCTTACAGACAGAAACCATTGCAGGCCGAATGCAGGGGGTGAAGACCTCCAACAGTGAAGATTAATAACAGTTCAGGTATCTGAACTGTTGCAAATTAAGAATAATACAGTTGTGTATTATAACCGAAAGGAGAATATATATTATGTTACATCCATCTTATACAGATTTGATGAAAGTGGTAAACAGTGAAATCGAAGAAGGGGAACAACCGGTGGTAAACAGCCGTTATTCCATTGTGTTAGCCACATCTAAGAGGGCAAGGCAGATTATTGGCGGAAAGAAAGCATTGGTTTCATCTTATGGCAAAAAGCCTTTGTCTGTGGCAATTGAGGAATTGAATGAGGGGCAAATCAAAATTCTTCCAGAGGATTATGTATTTGAGGAAGAGGAACTTCTGGGTGTCACAGAAGTAGGAAAAGAGAAAGAAATAACAGAAGAGACGGAACAAGAGGAGATTCTGGAGGCAGAAGAAACTGCTGCAGAGTCAGAGGATGTTTAAAAGCAAGGCAAACCCCACGCACCGCAAAACGGTGCGTTTTTTGCAAAAAGGAGAGCACATAACATATGAAATTACTTTTTATTTCTTTGGGTTGTGATAAGAACTTAGTGGATTCAGAATACATGCTGGGTTATCTGAAGAGTGCAGGGATAGAATTTACGGATGATGAGACAGAGGCAGAGATTATCATTGTCAATACCTGTGGTTTTATCAATGATGCCAAGGAGGAGAGCATTCAAACCATTTTAGAGATGGCAGAGCAGAAGGAAATAGGAAAGTGCAGAGCACTGATTGTTACCGGCTGTTTGGCACAGCGCTATCAGGCAGAAATCATAAAGGAAATTCCTGAGGTAGATGCAGTGCTGGGTACCACTGCTTATGATGAGATTGCAGAAATCATCCAACAGGTGCTGGCAGGAGAAAGCCACTGTATTCTCATGAAGGACTTGAATGGGAGGATAAGGGCAGGCAGAGAGCGTATTGTCACCACAGGCGGTCATTATGCCCATTTAAAGATTGCAGAAGGCTGTGATAAGCATTGTACTTATTGCATTATTCCAACGTTGCGGGGAGCGTACCGCAGTGTGCCCATGGAGGAACTGCTGGCAGAGGCAAAGACCTTGGCAGAATCCGGTGTGAAGGAACTGATTCTGGTGGCACAGGAAACCACCATGTATGGCAAAGATCTTTATGGGGAGAAGAAGCTGCCGGAGCTTTTGCGAAAGCTGTGTGAAATTCCGGGCATTTATTGGATTCGTATTCAGTATTGTTATCCGGAGGAGATTACGGATGAACTGATACAGGTCATCAAAGAGGAGGATAAAATCTGTAATTATTTGGATTTGCCCATTCAACACGCCAATGATGAAATCCTTAGAAGAATGGGCAGGCGAACCAATCAGAAACAGCTTAAGAGTATGATAGAAAAGCTGAGACAGGAGATTCCTGACATTGCCCTTCGGACTACTTTAATCAGCGGCTTTCCGGGGGAAACAGAGGAAATGCAGGAAGAATTGCTGGATTTTGTGGATGAGATGGAATTTGACCGTCTGGGAGTATTTGCCTACTCTCCGGAGGAGGATACCCCTGCGGCAGAGTTTGAAGAACAGGTTCCCGATGAGGTCAAGGAAGAACGCCGGGATGCCATTATGGAATTACAGCAGGAAATTGCCTTTGATCTCTGTCGTGATATGGTGGGCAGAGAACTGCTGGTGATGATTGAGGGCAGTGTGTCAGGAGAGAATGCCTATGTGGGAAGAACATATAAAGATGCCCCTAATGTGGATGGCTACATTTTTGTAAACACAGAGGAGAATTTAATGTCCGGTGATTTTGTGAAAGTGAAAGTAACAGGAGCCTTGGAATATGATTTGATAGGAGAAATAATCAATGAATTTACCGAATAAATTAACTGTTTTGAGAGTGATTCTGATTCCGTTCTTTGTGGTGTTTCTGCTGTTGGATGCACCTTTGTATTACTGGATTGCTCTGGGAATTTTCTGCATTGCCAGTCTCACAGATCTGCTGGACGGAAAAATTGCAAGAAAATACAACTTAGTAACTAATTTTGGAAAGTTTATGGACCCTTTGGCAGATAAGCTGTTGGTGTCTGCCGCATTGGTCTGTTTGGTGGAACTGGGAAAGCTGCCTTCTTGGATGGTGATTCTTATTATCAGTCGGGAGTTTATTATTAGCGGTTTCCGGCTGATAGCCGCTGACAATGGGGTGGTGATTGCTGCCAGTTACTGGGGCAAATTTAAGACCGTATTTCAGATGGCAATGATTATCTTTCTGATTATGAATCTGGCAGGGGTAATACATCCGGTGTTTGAATTGGTGACACAGCTTCTGGTGTGGATTTCGCTGATTTTAACGGTGGTATCCCTGATAGATTATTTGATAAAAAACAAGTCAGTGCTATCGGAAAACAATCAGAAGTAAATGTAACTATGAAGATACTGAATAGTTACAAGTAAATTTGGCAAAATGGTATAACAGAGATGAGGTATGGAATATGACAGCTGAATTAATATCCGTAGGAACGGAACTTTTACTGGGAAATATTGTGAATACCAATGCAGCCTATTTATCGAAAAAGTTGGCTGAGATTGGTGTATCGGTGTATTATCAGACCACGGTGGGGGACAATAAAAAGCGTCTGAAAGAGGCGATTTCCTTAGCTCTTTCCAGATCTGATGTGATTATTTTAAGCGGGGGACTAGGTCCTACGGCAGATGATCTTACCAAAGAAACTGCCGCAGAGGTGTTGGGCAGAAAACTGTATTTAGATGAAAGGACCATGGAGCAGATTCGGGAATATTTTGCAAGGATTCACAGAGAGAATGTGACAGAGAATAATTGGAAACAGGCAATGATACCGGAATCGGCCATTATTTTAGAAAATCACAACGGCACAGCACCGGGAATCATTATGGAGGAGAATAAGAAATCACTGATTCTTCTTCCAGGACCGCCCAATGAACTAGAACCTATGTTCGAAGAATCTGTTTTGCCCTATTTGCAGAAGAATGAGAAAAAAGTGCTTTATTCCAGAATGGTAAAGATCTGCGGCATTGGCGAGAGCAATGCAGAGACTATGGTAAAGGATTTGATGGAACAGCAGGTAAATCCCACCATTGCTCCGTATGCCAAAACAGGAGAGGTACATTTTAGAGTAACTGCCATGGCAGACAACAAAGAAGCAGGGAAAAAGCTGGTGCTGCCGGTGGTGGAGGAATTAAAGGAGCGTTTTGGTGCCGGGGTGTACACCACCAAGGAACAGGTCACTTTAGAACAAAAGTTGGTAAAGATGCTGAAAAAGCTGAAGTTCACCATGGTAACTGCGGAATCCTGTACTGGGGGAATGATTGCTGCAAGAATGATCAATGTGCCGGGAGTATCTGAGGTTTTCCATGCAGGCTTGGTGACTTATGAAAACAGGGCAAAGAAGGAAATCCTGGGGGTATCTAAGAAAACTTTGAAAAAATATGGAGCTGTCAGCAGAGAGACAGCAGAGGAAATGGTGATTGGTGCTGCCGAAAGATGTGAGGCAGACGTGGCGGTTTCTGTCACAGGAATTGCAGGACCAGACGGTGGTACCAAAGAAAAGCCGGTAGGCTTGGTGTACATTGGCTGTTATGTTTGCGGAGAGGTGGAGGTGTATGAGTGTCACTTTACCGGAACCAGAGAAAAAATCAGGGAAAACACAGTGGTCACATCATTGAATTTAATTCGATTGAAACTATTAGAATATATGTAGAGAGGTGTAATATGACAGAAAAAATAACAGGTGCACAGGCAATGGTGAAATGTCTGGAAGCGGAAAGTGTATCCGTAGTTTTTGGCTATCCGGGTGTAGCTATTTGTCCTTTTTTTAACAGTATATATGATTCAGAAATTCAACGTGTGCTGGTGAGAACGGAGCAGAATGCCGGTCATGCTGCCAGCGGCTTTGCCAGAGTCACCGGTAAAGTTGGAGTATGTGTGGCAACCTCCGGTCCGGGAGCCACCAATTTGATTACGGGAATTGCCACAGCCTATGCGGACAGTATTCCTATGGTGGCGATTACCGGGCAGGTGAATTCGGAACTGATTGGAAGAGATGTATTTCAGGAGGCAGATATTACGGGAGCTGTGGAATCTTTTGTAAAATACAGTTATCTTATCAAAGATGCCAGAGATATTCCCAGGGTGTTTAAGGAGGCATTTTACATTGCCAGCACCGGACGAAAGGGACCGGTATTAATTGATGTTCCCATTGATATTCAAAACCAGATGATAGAATTTGAATATCCCACGCAGGTATCCTTGCGGACCTATAAGCCCACGGTAAAAGGACATGCGGTGCAGATCAAAAAGGTGATTCATGCCTTAGAAAAAGCAAAACGTCCTGTACTGTGTGTGGGCGGAGGTGTGTTGTTGAGCAATGCAGAGGAGGAAGTGAGATCCTTTGCCCAAAAACATTCCATTCCGGTGGTAACTACCATGATGGGAATTGGTGTGATGCCACAGGATCATCCAATGTATTTTGGTATGGTGGGTAATAACGGAAAGGCATATGCCAATCTTGCCATGAACAAGAGTGATTTGTTGATTATGATGGGAGCCAGAGTGGCAGACCGGGCAATCTCACAGCCCGATTTGGTAACGGAGAACACCGTGGTGGTACATATTGATGTGGATCCGGCGGAAATCGGTAAAAATATGGGTCCCAGCATTCCTATTGTGGGAGATATCAAACACATTTTACAGGATTTTGAAAAGCATACCTTTACGGGAGATTACAGTGAGTGGATTCAGCAATTAAAGACTTGGAAAAAAGAAAAGGAAGTAATCAGAAATCCCAAAGAGGGCTATGTGGATCCGGCAGAATTTGTGCGGATCTTGTCGGAAACAATGGATGAAAATGCGGTTTATGTGGCGGATGTGGGGCAGAATCAGATTTGGTCCTGTAATTATTATGTGATGAGAAAGGGGAGGTTCTTAACCTCTGGCGGTATGGGAACTATGGGTTATTCCATTCCGGCGGCTATGGGGGCAAAGCAGGCAGACAAGTCTCGTCAGGTGGTGGCAGTGTGTGGTGATGGCTCTTTTCAGATGTCCTTTATGGAGTTGGCAACCATCCGCCAGCACAACATTCCCATCAAGATTATTGTGTTGAAAAACAATTATCTTGGTATGGTAAGAGAATACCAGCATTATACCTATCAGGACAGATATTCTATGGTATCTCTGGATGGCAGTCCCGATTTGAAGATGATTGCAGCAGCCTATGATATGCCTTTTAGGCGGATCCGGACCATGGATGAGATAGAGGCAAAGATAAAGGAATTTTTGGCGGTGGAAGGTTCCGGTTTAATGGAATGTATCATTGATTCCTATGATTTGGTAAAGTAAGGAGGAAAGTGTATGAAAGGAATATTTTCTGTTTTGGTAGAAAACAGAGCAGGAGTGCTCTGTAAGGTGGCAGGGCTTTTCTCCAGAAGATGCTATAATATTGACAGTCTGGCGGTGGGAGAAACGGAGGATAAAGAGGTTTCTGTCATGACCATAGTGTCCTCAGGAGATGAGCGCACCATGGAACAGATTGAAAAACAGTTAAATAAGAAATTAGACATTATCAAGGTAAAAACCTTTAACGAGAGCAACAGTGTCTGTCGGGAACTGATGCTGATTAAAGTGAAATACCAGCAAAACAACCGCAGTGATATTATCGAAATCTGCAATGTGCTAAATGCCAGTGTATTGGATATGTCCGCAGGCTCTCTGTTGATTCAGATTTGTGATACACCAGAGAAGATAGAATTGCTCATTAAAATGCTTTCGCCCTTTGGTATTGTAGAGCTGGCAAGAACAGGAACCTTGGCATTGCAAAAGTGCATGGACAATGAAAAAACGAAATAAGTGATAACAGAACAAAAGAAAAGCATACCTTGCTATGGGGTATGCTTTTTTGAAAATCAGCCAAATGGGTAGTAAAATAAAGTATGCCCCCTGATAAAATCAGGGGGCAAGTTATGAGGGGGGAGATAGTGAGTGTTTAATCAACTATCTAAACATAGTATAGGATAAAATTATGAATAGAATATGAATAATATATAAAATTTTGCCAAATTTTACCATAAAAGACTTTGAAACAGTGAGATTGTATGTTAAAATGACGCAAATATATGAGATATAGAAAATTGATGTGTGAAAAATGTGCAATGATTCCATGGGGCACTGTGAATTCGCTCAAAGTCTGTGAAAAACCCAGAGGAAAGAATGCAAAAATCTGCGGAAACAGAATCCGAAAGCATTTTGTGACAGCATTGAGAGAAATTGATGATATCAAAAAGGAGCAGAATATGAACAAATGTGAAATTTTAAAAAAGTACTTCGGCTATGACAGTCTGAGAGAGGGTCAGGAGGAGCTGATAGATCAAATACTGTCAGGAAGAGATGTACTGGGCATTATGCCCACTGGAGCAGGCAAATCTCTGTGTTATCAGATTCCCGCATTGATGCTTCCCGGAATCACACTGGTGGTATCTCCATTGATCTCATTGATGACAGACCAAGTCAAAGCCTTAAATCAGGCAGGAATCCATGCAGCATATATTAACAGTTCCCTGACCGAAAATCAAATTGCCAAGGCTTTAGACAATGCAAAAAGGGGACAATATAAGATTAGTTATGTGGCACCGGAACGGCTGGAGACGGAACGGTTTTTAGACTTTGCCTTTTCGTCACCAATTTCCATGGTAACGGTGGATGAGGCTCATTGTATCTCCCAATGGGGGCAGGATTTTCGCCCCAGTTATGTGAGGATTATTTCCTTTATTGAACGATTAGGGAAAAGACCGGTGATATCTGCATTTACAGCCACTGCCACCAGTCGGGTGAAGGAGGATATTCTCTGTATCTTAAAACTGGACAATCCAAAGGTATTAATTACGGGGTTTGATCGGGAGAATTTGTTTTTCAAGGTAATTCCCATTCAGAGGGCCAAGGAGAAGGAGGCAGAACTACTTTCCTATGTGAGAGAGCATTCTCAGGACAGTGGCATTATCTACTGTGCCACCAGAAAGAATGTGGAGTTGGTGTGGGAGCAGCTGAACAAGCAGGGAATTTTGGCAGGCAAATATCATGCAGGTTTAACCCCTCAGGAGCGAAAGCAGAATCAGGATGATTTTATTTATGATGTCACCAATGTTATGGTGGCTACCAATGCCTTTGGTATGGGGATTGACAAGTCCAATGTGCGGTATGTGCTTCATTACAACATGCCCCAAAGCCTTGAGAATTACTATCAGGAGGCAGGGCGGGCTGGAAGAGACGGGGAGGAGGCAGAGTGTATCCTCTATTATTCCTCACAGGATGTGATGATTAATCGTTATCTTTTGGAAAATAAACTGGAAAATTCCCAGTTGGATTCTGAGGACATACGTACCTTGCGGGAAAATGATGAGCAGCGGCTGAAGAAGATGAGTTATTATTGTCAGACCAGAGAATGTCTGCGTTATTACATACTGAATTACTTTGGGGAAAAGAAGTATGGACACTGTGAAAAATGTGGAAATTGTCAGGCGGAATATGAGGAAAAGGATGTTACAAAAATCTGTGTTGATATTCTTCAGTGTATCCAAAGCCAGCACCAGCGCTATGGCATGAATGTGGTGGTGGATACGCTTCTCGGAAGAAACAAGGCAAAAATTCGAAGTCTGGGACAGGAGAACAATCCGTTTTTTGGAAAGCAGAAAGACAAGAAAGAGAGCTTTTTGAAAAGTATTATCAATGAATTAGAACAAAGGGAGTATCTTTTGCCCACCAAGGACAAATATATGATACTAAAGCTTTCCAGATCCTGTGAGTCCCTGCTGTCAGGGGAAGGACGGTTTATCCTCAAAATAAGCAGGGAGGAAATCCAAAATCAGCAGTCACAGAGCCAGTCCCATGGAGTGAAGAGAACTTCCGATATATTAACCAGCAAGGGCTTAGAACTTTTCGATGCACTGCGGGTTTTGCGGCTTGCCATTGCCAAGGAGGAGGCAGTGCCACCTTATATTATCTGTACGGACAAAACCTTGACAGATATGTGTGTGAAATGTCCCTGCAGCAAAGAGGAGATGCTGAATGTAAACGGAATCGGTGAGAATAAGTATGAAAAATACGGACAGCGTTTTCTGCAGAAAATACAGGAATTTACCCAAGGGGAGAACCTAAAGCTTGCCTATGAGGAGGAAAATACAGAACTCTTCTCTCAAATCGAAAATTCTGCCACAAGGAAAGCCGGAGGAAGAAAGGCGGAGTTTTTTATTCTGCCGGAAATGGAAAAGAAATTGGTTTATACTTCCAAAGCCACCATTTCAGATGTGGTAAAACAGTTGAATGAAAGCCGTCCGGCAGAAGAGATGAAAGCCATTACCACCACCTTTTTCACAGACAAGCTGGTGGAGGAAGGCTACCTTCGGACAGAAAGCGTGGAGGGCAGAACATGGAAACGTACCTTGCCAAAGGGTGAAGATTTGGGGATTTATGAGGAAAAGAGAGTGGGCAGGGAAGGGCAGGAGTATCATGTGCTGATTTATCCCGAAAAGGCACAGAGATTTTTGGTGGACAGCTTGAAAGAGCGTTGGCTGAAACAACAGGAGTAAAGGTTTGTATGCCGTTTTTTCTCATATGAAAAACGGATAACTGTACAGATATCTGGATGGTTACAAAAACTTTATAAAAAATAGAGTATAACAGTATGAAACAGTTGACAACAGTTTTATACTGTTATATACTGTTTATAGATAAGAGGTAAAAGGAAAATCGAAGAAAGGGAAAGCAGGCAAATCGTTCCTTTGACCTTTTGATTTGCACTTTTTTCACAGACCGTTTGTGGAAAAAAATTTGGTAAAACGATATGCATATTATAATAAACAATTCATCCATGGTACCGATTTATGAGCAGATTATGGAGCAGATAAAAGCAGCCATTATCAGCGGTGAACTGGTGGAGGATATTATGTTGCCCTCTGTCCGGGGGTTATCCAAGGAACTGAAAATCAGTGCACTGACTGTGAAGAAGGCATACGATAATTTAGAGCAGGAGGGCTTTACCGTCACTGTGCATGGGAAAGGTACCTTTGTGGCAGCCTCCAATCAGGAATTACTGTTGGAAGAGCAGCGCAGGGAGATTGAGACAGCAATGGAGGAACTTGTTGTCAAGGCAAGAAGAACGGGACTTATGGATGAGGAAATTCGAGAATTATTTGAGATGATAATGGAGGAATAGAATATGCTGAAAATAGAGCATTTAAGAAAAAGCTATGCTGATTTTACTTTGGACTGTTCTTTGTCGGTGCCACCCGGCTGTGTCACCGGGCTTGTTGGAAAAAATGGAGCAGGAAAGAGTACTACTTTTAAGGCAATTTTAGGTTTGATTTCAAGGGATCAAGGTTCTATTGAGATCATGGGAAAAAAGTTGGAGCAGTTTACGGAAAAAGACAAGCAGAAACTGGGAGTGTCACTGGCAGATTCAGGTTTTAGCATTATGTTGAATATTCAGGATATTGCAGCCATTTTAAAGGCTATGTATGGGGAGTTTGACAATGATAAATTTCTTGCAAAGTGCCAGCAGTTCCAACTGCCATTGCATAAGAAAGTCAGGGAATTTTCCACCGGCATGAAGGCAAAGCTGAGACTATTGGCGGCAGTAAACCACAAAGCCCAATTATTGATTTTAGATGAGCCTGCGCTGGGGTTAGATGTGATGGCAAGAGATGAGATTTTAGATATTCTGCGGACTTATATGGAGGAGGATGAAAAACGTTCTATTTTGATTAGTTCCCATATTTCATCGGATTTAGAGAGCATCTGTGATGATATTTACATGATAGATGAGGGAAGTATTGTGCTGCATGAGGAAACCCATGTACTTTTAAGTGATTATGCCCTGCTGAAGCTCAATGATCAACAGTGGAGAGAGCTGGATAAGAAATATGTGGTGAAATATAAAAAGGAGTCCTTCGGTGTCAGTTGTCTCACAAGAAAAAAACAGTATTATATCGATAATTTTCCAGAGATTGTGGTGGAAAAGGGAAATATAGATAATGTGATTACTATGATGGTGAAAGGAGAAAATGTATGAAAGGCTTATTAATAAAAGATTGGCGGTTGGCATTACAACAGAAACGATTTTTTGTTATGATACTTATAATTAGCTTTTTCCTGAATTTTAATTTAAATGGAAATTTTTCCACAGGATACTTGACTTTTGTTGGTGCAATGTTTGTGATGTCTACCATTAGCTATGATGAGTATGACAATGGCTATCTCTTTCTTATGAGTCTGCCGGTCAGCAGGCAGACCTATGTGAAAGAAAAATATCTCTTTGGTTTTTTGCTTGGAATGGCAGCATGGCTGCTGGCAGCAGTGTTTTTTGTGGTGTATCAGTTGGCAGTAACAGCAGATTTTACCATGGGAGATACTTTTCTCATCATTTTGATATATATCCCTATTTTTATAATAGTAATTGATGTGTTAATGCCCTTTCAGCTTAAATATGGGGGAGAAAAAGGCAGAATAGTAATGTTTGCATTTATTGGAGGGATGCTGGCATTGGGCTATCTGTTTGTGCTGTTGATAAAAATGTTGGGAGTGGATCTTTCACAGAACTTATATGCAGTATCTTACGTGGATGTTGTTTTTGGGGAGATAGCCTTCTTTTTGCTGGCAGCAGTGGTGACAGGGATTTCCATGGCAGTAAGTATCAGAATTATGAAAAAGAAAGAATTTTAAAACAGGGAAGGAAAAAATCATAGGATGAATACATTAAATTTCTCGGAAAATCTCATTCGCCTGCGGCATGAGAAACAGATGACCCAGGAGGAACTTGCAGATTTTCTCGGAGTTACTAAGGCTGCCATATCCAAATGGGAGAATAAGCAGAGTTTGCCGGATATCATGCTTTTGCCCAGAATTTCCGGATTTTTTGATGTGACAGTGGATGAATTGCTGGGGTATGAAATGCAGTTAAGTAAGGAGCAGATTCAAAAGCTGTATCAGGAATTATGTAGAGATTTTGCATCGCAGCCCTTAGAACAAGTTATGGATAAATTGCATGTGTTGGTAAAACGTTACTATTCTTGCTATCCTTTTCTCTTGCAGGCTGCCGTTTTGTATCTGAATCATGCTGACTTTGCAGAGGAACCTCTCCGACAGCAGGAGATGCTGTTGGAGGGAGCTGCCATATGCCAGAAAATTATCAGCCAATGCAGTGATGTGGAAATTACGGAGGATGCAGTTGCCGTCAAGGCATTTATGCAGCTGCAGTTAGGGAGAGCAGAGGAAGTGATTGAAATTTTGGAACCCATGACAGACCCTGCTCGTCTATCCAGACAGTATGACAGCATTTTGATTCAGGCATATCATGCAGCAGGCAATTTAGAGAAAGCGAAAAGTTTTAATCAGATATCTATGTATTTAAGCTTACTCTCACTGGTAAGTGGGGCAATCCAATATTTATCATTGCATATGGAGCAGTTAAAGGTCTGTGAACAGACCATAGAACGGATTCAGGGAGTGTTTGATGCTTTTGATTTTCTTTTTTTGCACCCTAACATGGCAGCACAGTTTTATTATCAGTCTGCCCTGGTTTATGCTGCCAATGAAAAACAGACAGAAACTTTGGATATGTTAAAAAAATATCAAACAGCTGTTTTAGAACTGTTTGGAGAACAGAAAACAGTACTTCATGGTGACGGTTACTTTGACAGAATGCAGGAATGGATTACAGCTCTTCCGTTGGGGGCAGAGCCGCCAAGAAGCAGGGAGCTGGCAGCAGAATCTGCAATATCAGCCTTAAAGCATCCGTTGTTTGATGCCTTTGAGGATACGCAGGAGATGAAAGAGATAAGAGAAAGAATAGTGAATCAAATTCGTGGTATGTAGGTGGTGCCCCATAAAAAGGGGCACTTTTTGCTATTTGCATTTAAAATCCAGCGGGCTGTCGATCAGTGAGGCAACCTGAAACTGGTGTTTGTGTCCATCCTCAAAGGTAGTACATGCTTTGGCAAAGTGCACATGCTTGCCTCCGCCTACGTCAATGGCAGGAGAGGATTTTCCGCAGAATTCATGGTAGTGTCCATCGGCAAAATCGGTGCGGAATTTTACTTCATGAACATGTGAGCATCCTTCTGGAATTGCCTCACCGGAAACGGTGGCAAATCGGTGGTTATGGCATTCACTGCATTCGCTTACTGTATCAGTGCTTCCCACGATTTCGTGAACGTGTTTCTGTTTCTTGCAATCCATATTTGAGTATTCCATAAAAATACTCCTTTCTGTTTTCTTTACTTTATCCTATGCAAAAAAATAAAATAAGTTCTATTTTTTCTTCTTTTTGCATAGGAAACTGTAAGAATCCATGGGATAAAAGCAATCATGCAGCACAAGACCGGGAAAGCATGAAACAGTTCTGTATAAAATTGCAAATTTCTACTGATTTTTTTCTGAATATATGTTATAATTGTAACTATTCAGTAGGTCTGTGCATTTCCTGCACAGACCGTAAGAAAAAAGGTAATCATGTGATTAAGGGCACATGTGTATAATAGAGAGGAGTGGTTTTTTTGGTATACAAGATATTATTGAATACTAGAAATGCAACATTGACAAATGATTTTTTTAAACACACGGATGAAGTGTTTGAATGTATGAGTACATCAGAATATTGGGAAGATATTTTCGTGCATTTTAAGGTATTTCAGCCGGATGCCTATGTGTTTTCCTGTGACGTCATCAACAATGAAATTCTTTCTCAGCTGAAAGCAATAAAAAGAGAAGATGTATGTGCAAAGACACCTGTAATTTTTATTGGGGATGGGGAAATTTGTGAACAGTTTGAAAAACAGGTGCCAAAGCTAATCGATTTGAGTATTCGGCGTCCTATCACCATAAAAGGTATGGTGCAGGGAATTACAGACTTTTTTGTGGAATTGGAAAGAAAGCGGAAAGAGGAAGAGAAAGCAAAAAAAGAGGCAGAGCAAAAGGCAGAAGAAGAGCTGGCAAAGCAAAAGGCGGCAGAAAGTATCAAAGCGGGCATAGACCCTTCGAAAAAACATGTGTTAATTGTGGATGATGACAGAAGTATTCTAAAGCTTTTGAAGGCTGCCTTGGAGAGCACTTATAATGTTACGGTTATGGTAAGCGGTAAGATGGCAGAGAAATATCTGGAAACGAAAACGGCAGATCTGATTCTCTTAGATTATGAAATGCCTTTGGAAACAGGACCGGAGGTATTAAAAAAGATTAAACAAAATGAGAAGGCAAAAGATATTCCGGTGATATTTTTAACAGGGGTTGCAGACCCAAGTAAAGTACAGGAGGTTATTGCCTTGGAGCCGCAGGGATATTTGCTTAAGCCAATAAATATTGAAAGACTGTTTTCTGCAATCCATAAAGTGCTTGGTTGAAATGGGGGAGCTTATGGGGAATGAATTGTATTTAACGGAATTGATTGATGTGGAAGTATTGCAAAGAATCCAGGATGGATTTGCAAATATGACCGGCATGGCAGCAATTACAACGGATAAAAATGGTGTTACTGTCACAAAGGAGACAAATTTTTCGGAGTTTTGCAGGTGTACCAGGCAGAGTAAGCTGGGGGGCATTCGCTGTGCACAATGTGAAAAAATGGGAGCAGAAGTTGCCTTGGACTCAGGAACTGCCTGTACATACTTTTGCCATGTGGGGTTGGTGGAATTTGCAGCACCGATTATTGCCAATGGCGAGATTGTGGGGCGCATTATCGGAGGACAGGCTCTGAACTCATCCCCCAAGGTAAACAAATTCAGAGAGATGGCTTTGGAATTGGGAATTGATCCTGACCAGTATGTGAAAGCAGTAAGAAATGTGAGAATTACCAGTAAGAAGCAAGTGGATAGTGCAGCAGAATTTTTATATACTACTGCCAATATCCTTTCGGATATTGCTTACAAAAGCTATGAGATGTACAAAAACAATTTGGAAATAGAAAAGGCAGCACAAATGAAGTCGGATTTTTTAGCCAATATGAGCCATGAAATCCGAACACCCATGAATGCAGTACTGGGAATGGCAGGCTTAGCTCTTCGGGAAGAAATGTCACCTACGGCAAGAGAATACATACATCAAATACAATCTTCAGGAAAGGCTCTACTTGTGATCATCAATGATATATTGGATTTCTCAAAAATTGAATCGGGAAAACTGAATATTTTAGAAGTAAATTATGAACCTATGTCCATTGTCAATGAGTTGTCCAATGTGGTAAGTAACCGTATTGGGAATAAAAACATTGAATTTACCATGGATATTTCCCATAATCTGCCATACGAACTTCTGGGGGATAATGTGCGAATCCGTCAGGTGCTGATTAATCTGTTGAACAATGCAGTGAAATTCACAAAGCAGGGGGAGGTACATCTTAAGCTGGACTGTGAATATCAGGATTCCGATACCATAATCTTAAAAGGCACAGTAAGTGATACGGGCATGGGAATCAAAAAAGAAGATTTGGGAAAACTTTTTCAGTCCTTTCATCAGCTTGACAGTAAGAGAAACCGCAATATCGAAGGCACCGGTCTGGGACTGGCAATTACCAAGCAGCTTCTGGTTCTCATGAACGGTACCATATCAGTGGAAAGCGAATATGAGAAAGGAAGCACCTTTTATTTTGAACTTCCCCAGAAAATCGTGGACGACAGAACCCTGCTTCTAAAAGAAGAGAAACCAAAGTGTGTGGCAGTGCTCATCGGTAATTCATATGTGAAAAAGCAGATTCTAAAAGATTTGAGCCAGGTTGGTATTTCATCTGTGGATATAGAGAAAAATGGTCTGGAAGAACTGAAAGATACCGAAGTTTATATTATCGAAAAGAAAATGTTTTATGGTGCAGTGGAAGATTTTATAGCCAAGAATGCGGACAAAAAGTGTATTGTAATTGATAAGTATGCCAGTACAGATGATATCGATTTGCCAAATGTGCAGATGCTGCGCAAACCCATATATACTTACAATTTATATGCAACTTTGGGACTTTGTGATTCTTTTATAGATACCATGAAGGAGGAAAGCGATAAGCGTTCCTTTACAGCACCAGAGGCAAAAATTCTCATTGTGGATGATAATACGGTAAACCTGACGGTTGCCAAAGGATTGTTGGAACCACTGAATATGAAAATTGATGTGGCAGACGGAGCAACGGAAACCATAGAAAAGGTGAAAAGGATGAAATACGATATCGTCTTTATGGATCATATGATGCCGGAGGTGGACGGAGTGGAAACCACTCATATTATCCGGCGTCTGATTCCAGGGTATTCCGATGTTCCCATTATTGCACTGACTGCCAATGCAGTAAATGGTACCAGAGAAATGTTCCTTCGTGAGGGAATGAATGATTTTGTGGCAAAGCCCATTGAATTTAACAATATTGTTGCCACAATCAAAAAATGGCTGCCAAAGGAAAAAATTGTTTTTGGTGATAAATTGCAGAAGGCAGGAAAAGAAAAGACAGAGGCAGAATCCCAGATTCAAATTGAGGGATTGGATGTTTCCGCAGCTTTAGCACTTTTGGGAAGTGAGAAACTCTTTTGGACGGTTTTGGAAGAATACTATCGTGCCATAGAAGATAAGAAGAATTTAATACAGAAATATAAACAGACAAAACAGTGGAAAAATTACACGGTGGAGGTGCATTCTTTAAAAAGCACGTCAAAACAGATTGGGGCAAATACACTTTCTGTTTTAGCGGCAGCATTGGAGCGTGCAGGAAATGACCAGAATATTGCATTTATTCAGGAGAAGAATGATGAAATGCTGGAAGAATATGACAAGTGCCAGAAGATCCTTGCACCGTTTTTTGGAAAGAACGAAAGTGTCAGTCAGGAGGCACTGGCAGAGCCTAAGGTGGTGCTTTTTATGCTGGAGGATATGCTGGTGGCATTGGATAATATGGATACCTTGGGAATCGACGAAGTGCTGGATCAGATGTCCTGCTATACTTATTGCGATGCACAGCAGAAATATTTTGAAAACCTGAAGGTGGCTGCCATGGATTGCGACATTGACAGTTGCTGCAATATTGTATCTGATTGGAAAAAGATTGTCATAATGGAACTATCGTAACCGTGAGGGTGCCGAATAATTACAATCAAACATAAAATCTACAGATATGCGATAAAGGGACAAAATGCAATAAGATTAGGAAACGATGGAGTGCTTTTGAAAATAATGGAGGGGAACCATGCGGGAAAAGGAATTTCACTATTTTTTAGAATGTATTGAAACAGTAGTCAGAACCCATGAAAGCGGAAAAAATATTCTGCTGTTAAAGCGGGATAATGCATCAGGTATCAATGAAGAAGAAATGAAGGGGATTGGCATTTACCATAAGTATCAAACTCTTTTCATGAGAAGACCTTATGAGCCTTTTCTGGATATAGTAAAGGATTATGTAAGGGAAATGGTAAAAAAGGATCCAGCCTATTCCATAGATGATTTTCTGCAGCGGGCTTCGGTATACTCACTGCACAGGAAAATTTTCCGGGAGTACTTTTTGTCACAAAACTGCAAAAGGCAGGAACCATTGTTGATGGGAGAATATTCTTATGAGAAAAAGAGGTTTCAACGGTCTCTTTTAGCAATGCTTTCGGAGATATCAAAAGAGAGGCAGCTGGTTTTTATCTTAGATGAATTGAATCTTGCCGGAATATCAACACTGTATTTTCTGCATGATATACTTTTGTACAAAGAATGTGAGAAAATTAAAGTGATTGCAATTCTCAATGAGTCTGGTGGCACACTTTCCTTTGCGCAGGAGAAATTGACAGATTTTGTTCATATATGTGAAGAAAGGGATTTGGTATATAACTGGACACTTGCGGAGAAAGGTGAAACACAGGAAGAAAACCACAAAGCAAAGAAGGAGTTTGAATGCTACTATGATAGAGAACAAATAAATTATATGATACAGACTCTAGAGTATGAGCAGGCATATTTTTATCAGCATAAAATTTACCAGAAAATGGAGGAAAATCCCGATTTTCTCATAAGTCAGGATGCAAAGTATTTTTTGCAGGAGTATATTTGGGTGAATCTGGTTAGAGAGGATTATTCCTATGCTCTTTTGTTATGCGAACGTATGGGACAGGTGGAATTTTTAAATGAGAAAGAAAAGCAGGAGACAGAATTTATAAAGGAATATTTGACAATCCTTATTTATTTGTATAGTGGCAATGATAAAAATATAGAACATGGCATTGCAGAATGCAAAAAATGGGCAGAACAGTTGGGAGATGAAAGATACTTTTTTGAAATTGCACTGTTGGAAAATATGTCAAAATATTTTGGATGGAAAAATTTGTGGATTAGCCAACAGGACACGGAAGTGAAACAGGATCTTATTGAAAAATGTGTTGCCTATGGATATCTGAATCATCTTGCACATATTTATGTGTATAGTTTTAATAGTAATTACCTGAATTTTACCACCACAGAGGGAATTGAAGAACGAATTCCGGAATTTCATAAAGGAATTGAACTGGGAACTGCTTTGGGTAATGAACAGTTTCTTACAGAAGCATATCGGAAAAATGTAATGCTTGCTTCTATTCATGGCTATTTTCAAGTATGCCTTTATTTTTATGATAAAGCTTTGGAGGTGGTGAAAAAGAGTGAGAACCAGATAGAAGAGGCGGGAATCTACAATGGTATGGGTTATAGCAACTGCGGATTAGAAAATTTTGAACAGGCGAATTTCTTTTATAATCAGGCATTGTTTATCTATCATAAATACGAAATGCCAGATGAGATCGTGGAGACTTTATATAATTTGGGAATCAATGCAATGCTGGCAGGAGATTATACCAATGGAGAACAGTATCTCTTAGAGGCGGACAGTACACTGAGAAACCTCAGGCAAAGCACTTTAAAGACCTGTAATATCTCTAAGCTTTATGGACTCATTGCCCTTGCTGCATTTCGGGAAAATACAATGTACCGCACAAGACTTTATTTGAATAAAGCAAAACAGTTTTTGTCTCATATTCTCGGAAAAAAGGATGAAGAGAAGAATTCTTCCGCAGACGACAGTATGTTTTTGGTGTATCTGTTGGAGGGGCTGTTAAAGAAGAGAGATTATAAGTACCAAGAGGCAGAACTCTGTTTTCATAAGGCGGAATTTTATATGCTTCGCTCCGATGGTGGTAAGTTTTTTAATTATCCGGAATTTGCCTTTGATGATTATGAATTGAAGTTTTTGTTGGGAAAAGAGCAGGAAGCAGAAGAGAGTCTAAATAGATTTGTGGAGTTTTGCCGGGAACACAATTTCCAATATCGTCTTCAAAAAATATGTGAATGGAAAGGGGAAGAAATTCAGGGGACAAAAATTACCTTTTCTCCCATGAGTTTAAAATATGTTACACTTTATGATATATCCAGTGTGGTAAAAAAACTCAGCAGCGAAAAAGAAAAAAAATCTTTGGGGAAGACCATAGATTTCTTTCGGGTTATGCAGAAATTTGTCAATCATATGAATGGCAGTATCCAAGAGGAGACAGCCAGAATTCTTACGGTATTTAAGAACAATTTCTATATTGATAAAATGTTTGTAATTCGATGCAAAGATGATAACACAGAGATTTTGTACAATGATTTGGAGTATGAAATCACAGAATTTGCAGTTGGATATTTAGTAAAGTATTTTAAAAAGAATCACAGCGGTTTTTTGGTATCCAGGGATGGGGCAGAACATGAAGGCTATGACGAAATCGTATCACTTTTTGATGAGGAGAAAATTCTTTCCTTTGCAGCTGTTCCGGTATATGAGCGGGAACAGCTTATCAGCATATTTATTGCTTATATAGAAATAAAAGTTGACTGGCGTTCCGTCAACAACATATCCTGGCTGGAAGAGAAAGATTTGGAGATTTTCGATTATACCTTCAGCATGATGTCAAATGCAATGGAAAAACTCACGGCATCCCGGGAGTTAGTCCATGCCAATCAGAAATTGAAGGTTCAAATGGGACAATTATTGGAATTGAAAGAAGAGGCAGAGGTTGCCAATAAAGCAAAATCCAATTTCCTTGCCAACATGAGTCATGAAATTAGAACTCCTATGAATGCTATTATTGGAATGGCAGATATTGCATTGCGGGGCATGTTGTCCCAGGAACAGAGAGAAAACATAGAACAAATAAAGAACTCCGGTAAAACATTATTATCCATTATCAATGATATTTTAGACTTTTCCAAAATTGAATCAGGTAAAATGGATATCATTGAAGAGAGTTATCACTCATTGAATCTGGTGAATGATGTGGTAAATATTGTAGACACCTGTATTGGAAGCAAGAATGTGCAGTTTGTCACAGACATGGCTTTTGATTTACCTTGCGAGTTATATGGAGACAGTATACGGCTTAAGCAGATTATTATTAATCTCACCAATAATGCAGTGAAATTTACAAGACAGGGTTGTGTCTTTTTGAAAATCAATTATAAGCAGGTGGAAGAAGATATCATTCATCTGATAGTTCAAGTAAAGGATACCGGCATTGGAATCAAAAAGGAGGATTTGGGAAAGCTGTTTCAGTCTTTTCAACAGGTGGACAGCAAGAGAAACCGTAATATAGAGGGTACCGGTCTGGGACTTTCCATCAGCAGGCAGCTTTTAAGGCTTATGGGCGGAAATATTACGGTGGAAAGCCAGTATGGAGTGGGAACTACCTTTACCTGCATACTGCCTCAGAAGGTTTTGAACAAACAGCCCTGCATCCAAAAATCCAATAAGAAAAGAACCGCCTTTGGCTTACTGGAAAATATTTATATTAAAGAACAGTTAAAGCTGGATATGGAACGCTTTGATATCCCCTATCAGGAGATTTCTCAGGAAGATCTTGTGATGGAGTCTGTTGCGGATGAAAAGGCAGGATATTTCTTTGTACAAGAGAGTTTGTGTACCCAAGAGGTTATGAATTTCATTGAAAATCATCCTCAAATGAATGTGGTGATTCTGGTGGATTATAACAGTACCCTGACCTGTGATTTGGAAAATGTAAGTTTGGTGAGAAAATGTATAAACTCCATAGGTCTGGCAAAGCTTTTCGATGGAGAGAAAGTGTGTCTTGGGGCATCCGAGGAGAAAAAGGAGAGCATAGACTATACGGCACCGGAGGCAAAAATATTGATTGTAGATGACAATATGGTGAATTTAACAGTTGCCAGAGGGCTGTTGTCACCTTTAAAGATGCAGATAGACACGGTGGAAAGCGGAAGAGAAGCAATTGAGATGACAGGGAAGATATGTTATGACATTGTGTTTATGGATCATATGATGCCCGAGATGGATGGAGTGGAGGCAACTCATTGTATCAGGAAACAGCATAAGGAATATGAGGAGATTCCGGTAATTGCACTGACTGCAAATGCCATTGCGGGAACCGAGGATATGTTTTTAAAGGAAGGGCTCAATGATTTTGTGGCAAAGCCCATTGAGCTTGAGAATATTGTGGCAAAAATCAAGAAATGGCTGCCAAAAGAAAAAATACAGATGATTTCTTCGTCAGAGCAGTCCGTGACAGATCAATCCACATTGGAAAGTGAGCAAAAGGTGTCAGAACTGCCCGAAATAGAAGGACTCAATCTGGAGTTTGCTTTCAAATTATTGGGAAACGAAAAATTGTTTTGGTCTGTGTTGAAGGAATATTATAAGGCAATTATGAAGAAACACCAAGTGATTCAACAATATGAACAGGCAGAAGATTGGAAAGCATATACAGTGGAGGTTCACGCATTAAAGAGTGCCAGCAGGCAGATTGGTGCAGAGGAACTGGCAAAAAAGGCAGAGCGGTTAGAAAAGGCAGGAAACGAAAAAGATGGCATATTTATTCATGAGCACACAGCAGATATGTTGCAGCAGTACATACGTTATCAAGAGATTCTGACGCCTTACTTTGCAAAAGAAAACCCAGAAACACGGAAAGAAATTACCACCATAGAATTGAAGGAGTTCTTTTCAACATTGCGGAATGCTTTGGAAGAATTTGATTTGGATGGCATGGATTTGGTCGTGGAGAAAATGCAGCAGTACAGTTATCAAGGACAAGGAGAAGAACTTTTTAATAAATTAAAAAATGCGGTGGAGGAGATGGATATAGATATTTGCGAAGAAATAATCACAGAGTGGGAGACCATACTCATATAATAAGTTTTTCCAGTGGGAACGAAGTGTAAGGAGGCAGAACATGCAGTATAGAAATAATAAAAAAAGTCAGCCCATATCAATTTTAGGATACGGTTGTATGCGTTTTAGCAAGAAAGGGAATAGCATCGATATTGACAAAGCCGAAGCAGAGATTATGGCAGCCATCAATCAGGGGGTTAATTATTTAGATACTGCTTATATCTATCCTGGCAGTGAGGCTGCAGTGGGAGAGATCCTGAAACGGAATCACTGCCGTGATAAGGTGGCGATTGCCACCAAGCTGCCCCAGTATTTGATCAAATCAAAGGCGGCATTGGACAAATATTTTAAGGAACAGCTTGTACGCTTGAAAACGGATTATATTGACTATTATCTAATGCATATGCTTACCGATATTGCCGCTTGGGAAAAGTTGAAAAAGTTAGGAATTGTGGAGTGGATTCAGCAAAAAAAGAAAGAGGGAAAAATCAAAAACTTAGGTTTTTCTTATCATGGCAATACAGAGATGTTTTTGGAGATTTTAGAGGATTATGACTGGGATTTTTGCCAAATTCAGTATAACTATATGGATGAACACAGTCAGGCAGGAAGAAAGGGCTTAGAAGCGGCGGTAAAAAAAGGAATTCCTGTGATTGTGATGGAACCGTTGCGGGGAGGCAAGCTGGTGGATCTTCTGCCGGAAAAGGCAAAGAAAATTATTGCAGAAAACAAAAGAGGCTGGAGTTCCGCAGAGTGGGCATTCCGCTGGCTTATGAGCCAGCCGGAGGTGACCTGTGTGCTGTCGGGAATGAATTCTTTAGAGATGGTAAAAGAAAATGTGCGGATAGCCTCAGAGGTACAGGCGCATGAATTTACACCAGAGGATTTTCAGATCATAGAGCAGATAAAAGCAGAGATTAACCGGAACACAAAAGTGAACTGTACTGCTTGTGCGTACTGTATGCCATGTCCTAAGGGGATTGATATTCCAACGGCTTTTCGCTGTTATAATCAGATGTATACGGAAAACAAATCCTCCGGTAGATTTGAGTATATGCAGATTGTAGCACTCCAAAAGGAAATGAGTGATATCAGCAAATGCGTAGAATGTGGAAAATGTGAGATGCATTGTCCACAGCATATTGATATACGCAAAAAACTGAAAGAGGCTCAAAGGGAATTGCAGCCTTTCTATTATCGTGCCGCCATTAAAATGGTTCGTTTATTCAAGTTTTGGTAAGGAATGTATATTGTTTGTATAAAAATGGAAGAAGAAATTGTGCTATTTGCACAATAAAAATAACGTAATTGTTGACAAGAAATGACAGGAATGCTAAAATTTAAATAGTAAAGGAGGTAGTGAGTATGAAAAAAGAACAATGTAAAAGGGCTAATAGAATCATATATCCCGTGTTGATGTCAGTAATGTTATATTTGTTACTGACTATGTTAGTCAGCTTCATATCGGTAGGGGCAACATGGCGGACATGTACAGTGATTCTGGCAAATGCAGTGGGGTGTATTTTGTGCAGTGCTTTTTATTTTGTCAAAAAGAAAAGTGAAGCTGGAGGTTTTGGAATGATTGTCACTGCCACAGTGGTTTTTGTAATTGTGAGATTGGTAGGAACAATAATGGATTCATGGGTGTACGGAGTGCCCATTTTGTTGGCAGCGCTGCTATACTTGAATAAAAAATTGGTTATTATAGAAAATATTATATGTGTAGTCTGCAATATAATCACATTTATTCTTAATATCTCACGTCTTGGGGAGGGTACAGTCGGTACTACAATGGTTATTTCCGTTTTGTTTTCGATTATTCTCGGTTTTGCCACCATTAAGATAACCAGTTTGTTGGTTCGCTTTAACACGGAAAATATGAATACCATAATAGAAACAGCCAAGAAACAGGAGGAAAGCAACAATAAGATGGTGGTGGTTGCAGACAATATTATAGAACATTTCGGGAATGCCATGGAAATGCTTGACACCCTGCAGACCAGTCTGGATAATAGTAATTTTGCCATGAAGAATATCACGGACAGTACGGAATTGACTGCAGAATCCATTCAGACACAGGCAAATATGTGCAGTGAAATAGGAACACAAACAGATAAAGCAGAAAAAGTTTCTGCGGAAATGCTGGAAGCCTCAAATAAAGTGGAGAGTACCATCAGCAGTATTGAAAAAGAGGTACAGGAATTAAAAATACAGGCAGGCAACGTGGAAACAGCCAGCAAGGTTACTGTGGATGTGGTAGAGAAACTTACCAAAAAGGTGCAAGAGGTAGACAATTTTGTGGGAACGATTTTAAGTATTTCCAGTCAGACAAATTTACTGGCATTAAATGCATCCATTGAGGCAGCCAGAGCCGGGGAAGCAGGAAAAGGATTTGCAGTTGTGGCAGATGAAATCAGAACTTTGTCAGAACAGACAAAGGATGCTTCCAATAATATTACAAATATTATTCAAGAACTGATGGGTGATACTAAGAAAGCCAATGAGAGCATTAATCATTCCGTGGAATCCGTCACATTTCAGAATGAATTGATTATAAGAACAAGAGAAAAGTTTGAACAAGTAGTACAGGAGATAGGAGAACTGAGTAAAGGAATCAGGTCCACAGAGGATTCTATGAAAGACATTATAGAATATGCCAATATTATTTCGGATAATATTTCGCAACTGTCGGCAACCAGTGAAGAAGTGGCAGCCTCTTCCAATGAGGGATTGAATTATTCAGAAGTAACTGTGACAGAGGTGGCAAAATGCAAGGAAATTTTTGAATCCATCCATGTGTTGGCACAGGATTTAAAGAATACGGTATAGATATACATATGTAAACATAGGAGTGCTGAGAAAAACAAATGTAACTGTTCAGTAGGTCTGTGCATTTACTGCACAGACCGTAAGAAAAAGT
>CAMWHJ010000017.1 GCA_947174015.1 uncultured Lachnospiraceae bacterium
AGAACCATGCAAAATTGCCTACGGCAATGGTTCTTTGCCTGTTATATCCACTTTGTCTTACGGTCTGTGCAGTAAATGCACAGACCTACTGAACAGTTACATTTATTCTACATTATTGTCTGTGGATTATACTTCTCTGTAATCTCCGTCAACCACATCTTCTGCGGTGTAATCGGAAGATCCGCCCATATCTGCACCTGCATTGGCTCCCATATCTGGACCGGCACCGGCTCCCTGTGCCTGCTCATAAACCTTAGCAAACAATTTTTGTGCGCTTTCCATTAATTTTTCTTTGGCTGCCTTCATCTCATCTACCTGAGACTCTGTCATATCCTCTGGGTTGGTCTTTTCTACCAATTCCTTTAATGCTGCCAAGTCTGCCTCTACTGCGGTCTTGTCGTTGGTATCGATCTTGTCACCAACCTCATCCAATGCCTTTTCTGTCTGGAATACGAAGGAATCTGCATCATTTCTGGTATCAATGGCTTCCTTACGTTTCTTATCCTGTGCCTCGTATTCAGCAGCTTCCTTTACTGCCTTTTCGATATCATCATCAGACATGTTGGAACCGGCAGTAATGGTAATATGCTGTTCCTTGCCTGTTCCTAAGTCCTTAGCCGATACATTCACAATACCATTTGCATCGATATCAAAGGTAACTTCAATCTGAGGTACTCCACGTCTTGCTGGTGGGATACCATCTAAGCGGAACTGTCCAAGGGACTTATTATCTTTTGCGAACTGACGTTCACCCTGTACTACGTTAATATCAACTGCTGTCTGATTATCGGCTGCTGTGGAGAATACCTGACTCTTCTTGGTAGGAATTGTGGTATTTCTCTCGATCAATCTGGTTGCCACACCACCCATTGTCTCAATGGACAAGGACAATGGTGTTACATCCAACAGCAAGATTTCTCCTGCACCGGCATCACCAGCTAATTTACCCCCCTGAATAGAAGCACCTAAAGCAACACATTCGTCTGGGTTCAAGGTCTTGGATGGCTCATGTCCTGTTAATTTCTGTACCTTATCCTGTACTGCCGGAATACGTGTGGAACCACCAACTAACAATACCTTACCTAATTCAGAAGCTGTCATACCTGCATCTTTTAAGGCACGAGTGACAGGCTCTGCTGTTCTCTCTACCAAATCATGTGTTAATTCATCGAATTTAGCTCTTGTTAAATTCATATCAAAGTGCTTTGGACCTTCTGCTGTTGCAGTGATAAAAGGCAGGTTGATGTTGGTTGTGGTAGCAGAGGATAATTCCTTCTTTGCCTTTTCTGCTGCTTCTTTAAATCTCTGTAATGCCATCTTATCATTAGAGAGGTCAACGCCTTCGTTGTTCTTAAATTCTGCCAACATATAATCTGTTATCTTCTGGTCGAAGTCATCACCACCCAGTCTGTTATCTCCTGCTGTGGATAATACTTCGATAACACCGTCTCCAATTTCAATGATAGATACATCAAAGGTACCACCACCTAAATCGTATACCATGATTTTCTGTTCCTTTTCATTGTCAAGACCATAAGCCAATGCGGCGGCTGTTGGCTCATTGATGATACGCTTTACATCAAGCCCTGCAATCTTACCTGCATCCTTGGTTGCCTGACGCTGTGCATCATTAAAGTAAGCAGGAACTGTGATAACTGCCTCTGTTACCTTTTCTCCCAAGTAATTTTCTGCATCTGCCTTTAATTTCTGTAAAATCATTGCAGAAATTTCCTGTGGGGAATACTTCTTATCATCAATAGCTACCTTGTAGTCGGTACCCATATGTCTCTTAATGGATGCGATTGTCTTTTCTGCATTGGTTACCGCCTGACGCTTTGCAGGCTCACCCACTAATCTTTCTCCTGTCTTTGTGAATGCCACTACGGATGGTGTGGTTCTTGCACCCTCTGTGTTTGCGATAACCACTGGCTTACCACCTTCCATAACTGCTACACATGAATTTGTTGTTCCTAAATCAATACCGATAATCTTACTCATTTTTGTTTCCTCCTAAATTTATATATCTTAATATCTCTTTACATATGATCTTCTTTATGTTTTATGTGGAGCTAAGTGTTCAATATCAGTTAGCTACTTTTACCATGCTGTGTCTTACGACGGATTCTTTGTATAGATATCCCTTTTGGAATTCCTCAGCGATCACATTTTCGCCCAGTTCCTCATCCTCCACATGCATCACTGCATTGTGAAAATCAGGATTGAATTCTGTGCCTACTGCTTCGATGGGAGTAACCCCTGCCTCAGATAAGGCAGTCATCATCTGCTTGTAGACCATATCCATACCACTGACAAAGGGATCCTCTAACTGCTCCTCTGTTAAATTCGTAAATCCACGCTCAAAATTATCAATCACCGGAAGTATTTTTTCAATAATGCTTTTGGCTCCCACTTCATACATCTGTGTTTTTTCCTTTTCGGTGCGCTTCCTGAAATTATCAAATTCTGCCATCTGCCGTTTCAACTTATCGGTCAGCTCATCTATCTGTTGGTCCTTTTTGTCTTTCTTATCTTTTTTCTTTCCAAAAAAGGACTTCTTTCCATCGCCATCCTCTGGATTTTCCTCAGAAATCTCCTCTGTCTGTACGATTTCTTCTGATGTTTCCTCGGAAACTTCCTCTGTGTGGGTTTCTTCTGTTTCTATCTCTTCTTCCTGCAATTCTTTTTCGTTTTCTGCCACTCTATCTTCCACCTTTCCTATGTTTTCTTAAATATCTTATCAAGCTGTGCCATTAAATTCTTCATGGCACTTAAGGATTTCTCATAATCCATTCGTTTCGGACCGATAATTCCAATGGTTCCCTGCATGCCTTCTTCCAATTCATAGGTGGCAGTAATCACACTGCAATCCTTCATGGCCTGCACCGGCATCTCACTTCCAATATATACTTGGATACCGGTATTCTTCTCATCTGCCAAGGTTTCCTGTACCAGATCGCTCAAGGGTTTCTTTTCCTCGAACGTGTTAATCAACTCACTGGCACGTTCACTGTCACTTAACTCTGGATACCGGAAAATATTGGTAGCTCCACTGGTATAGATTTCCAAATCATCTTCAACCTTAATTGCCTCTGCCACTGCATCCAATACCTCGCTGACAATGTCGCTGTGGATTCCAGCCTGCTCCTTGAGCTTACTTATCATACCCAAGTTGATTTCCTCCATGCTTAAGCCATTTAAATTGGTATTTAAAAGCATGTTTAATTTCAGGAGTGTTTCATTATCCAAGGCTTCCCGCACATCAATAATCCTATTTTTCACCATGTTACCTTCCATCACCACCACAGCCAGCAACTGGTTCTCATCCAGATGAGACAGTTGGATAAATTTCAGCTTATTTCTATGATAAGAAGGTGCAGATACCATGGCTGCGTAATTGGTGTTGGTTGCCAAGACCTTAACTACCTGCTTTAACAGCAGTTCCATTTTATCCTGTCGTTCAATCATCAGCTCCTGAATCTCGGATACCTGTTTTTCCTTGTCTTCCATAATACGATCCACATAAAAACGGTATCCCTTGTCGGAGGGAATTCTGCCTGCCGAAGTATGAGGCTGTAAAATATAACCCATTTCCTCCAAATCAGACATTTCATTGCGAATGGTTGCAGAACTTAAGTTTAAGTCGGTGTATTTCGAGATCGTTCTGGAACCCACCGGTTCTCCTGTCTCTAAATAAGTGCCAATTATTGCTTCCAATATCTTGGTTTTTCTTTCATCCAGTTCCATCCATTCACTTCCTTTCCGACTTGTTAGCACTCGTTTGCATGGAGTGCTAACATTCATGTATTTAACATAGCACTCCCATAGCAAAATGTCAACCCACTTTTCATTATTTTATAAAATTTATATATTCTTTATACATTTCTGTGAAAAATATCTGTGTGCATAGTGTCGGAATTATTTTTTCAGACAGGAGCCTCTCTGTAAATCTTCCTATTATTAAATAACGAGTTTTTCATAGATTCCCTGATTCATACAATGGGTAAGATATGTATTTTCGTACAATATTAGAATTTGCGTAACTGTTCAGTAGGTCTGTGCATTTACTGCACAGACCGTAAGAAAAAGTGGATATAACAGGCAAAGAACCATTGCCGTAGGCAATTTTGCATGGTTCTTTGCTTGTAACTATGAAGGTACTGAATAGTTACAAATTTGCTGATTTTAATAGTTACCATGTGTTTCAAAACAACAAAAAAGCAGTTACCCAAAATCCCGGTACCCTTTGGTACCAAAAGTTTGGTGTAACTGCCTGTGCTTATTTTAAAATATCTGAAATGACCTCATCTGGTATCACAAATTCCACTACCCCCATATAACCAGGTGCCACTTCATATTCATTAAAAGCAATCACCAATGCTCCCTGAGCATTAAAATAGAAATTCTGCTCTGGCGAAATCTGGCGGAACAAATCCTCCTCTGCCAGTCCTGTGCTATCTTTCATTCCCTGATAAAAGTAAACTTTCCCCTCATCCTCTGCTTCCGCTTCCTGCATCTGGACAATGATATTTTGACTGATTCTATCCACATAATCACTGCCCTCCACAAATAAATCCGACAATATGGCTTCTTCACCGGTACTCTTATCAATATGGAAATATTTCACCTGCTGATAGCCGCTTGCCTGTACCTCCAAAGCACTGATTTTCAGAGACAGCCAATGATCATTATCCGTTATCACCTGATAATCCATGGAAAGTTCCTGATACCCCTCCCCCTCTGCCTTTAAATTCTCCTGAAACTTCTTCATAAAGCCCTCTGCATATTCCTCAATTCTTTTATTAAAAGAAACGGCTGTCTCTTTCTCCCTATCTGTGACATTATCTTCAACCACCACCTGAGGTATCTGAACCTCTGCCTGATTCTGTTCATCCTGATACTGATAATCACGAATGGTGACGATCTTAAAATATTTTCCGAAAAAAGGAATTTTTTCCATAGCCAGTGCAAGATTTCCATTGATGTTTGGCAAAAGAACGGAAACTGCCACTGCTGCTGCCACTGCAATCGTGATCCATTTCATTTTTTCCTCTTTCTTTTTCCCCTTTTCCTTCAAATCTGTCTTTTCCGCTTCTGCAATAAATTCTTCCTTAATCTCTCCAATTAATTCAAACAACCTTTCGTTATTCATAACACAACACCCTCCTGTTCTAAATATGTTTTTAGTTTTTGCCGGCTTCGGTACAATAAGGTTTTCACATAACTTTCCTTTACACCATAACCATCAGCAATCTCCTTTAAAGTATCCATATAAAAGTATCTGCGCACAAACATTTTTCTCTCCAGCTCTGAAGCTTGCTCTAAATAAGAATTCAGCAATGCCACAATTTCCTGACTGTCTACCCTAGACTCCACCGTTTCCATTCCATCAATGCAGTCCTTTAATTCTTCCATGGAAACCAGCATACGGTCATCAATCCGTTTGCCTGCATATTTTCTCTTATACATATTAAGTGCCAGATTTCTGGCTATTTTTCCAAGATATGCAGAAAGTACTTTTGGAATTTGGGGTGGAATTGTATTCCATGCCTTCAGCCAAGTATCATTCAGACATTCCTCGGTATCCTGCCTGTCATTTAAAATTCGATTGGCTATGGTTTGGCAATAAGCCTGATATTTCTGTGCCGTTTCCGTAATGGCACGTTCTGATCGTTTTTGATACAATTTTATTATATCTGCATCTTTCATAGTGTTTCACCTCATCTAACTTCTTTTTTTAGCTTTTTTGTAATGGTTCTGTACTCATTATCTTATCATGTGAAAGGAAATCTTAACAGATAATTACATCCATTTCCCTATGTATATATGTATAGAAGCTTCTATTTATATAGACAACAAAAAGTGTCTTTTGGTTTCCTAGTTTATGAATTTTTTATAGAAATGAAAAAAATATAAAATCAGGTATTGACAATTTAAAAATCTAAAGTATAATAGAAGAGTATTTAGAACGACTGTTTCAGATATTGACTTTTGTATCATTTTTATGCCGGCTAAAGTTCAAGATGATACATTTCGGGCATCTGTTCTAATCGAGGAGTTGATTTTTTAGTTTCATATTGAGGGTATATCCCATGAGACAAAGACGTCTTTACTACTGGAAGGAATTTTCCTTATAAAAAAGTAGAAAGGAAGTCTTTTTTTGTTTACATTTTTTGTGTGTATCATTTTTTCGGAAATTAAACTATTAGGAGGAATGTATTATGACAGAAGAAATTATGAATGCAATAACCAGCGAGGTGTATGGTGTCTGGTTCCTCATCGGTGCCGCACTGGTATTCTGGATGCAGGCTGGTTTTGCTATGGTGGAAGCTGGTTTTACCAGAGCAAAAAATACTGGTAATATTATTATGAAAAACTTAATGGACTTCTGCATCGGTACTGTTATGTTTATATTAATTGGCTTTGGTTTATTCCTTGGAGAAGATTACTTGGGATTTGTAGGAAAACCGGGATTTGATATCTTTACCGATTATGCAAATTTCGACTGGTCCGGTTTTGTATTTAATTTAGTATTTTGTGCTACCACAGCTACTATCGTATCCGGTGCCATGGCAGAGAGAACAAAGTTCTCTTCCTACTGTATTTATTCCGCTGTTATCTCCGCTATTATATATCCCATCGAAGCCCACTGGACTTGGGGCGGAGGCTGGTTAGCTCAAATGGGATTCCATGATTTTGCCGGTTCTAACTGTATCCATATGGTTGGTGGTATCTCCGCTTTAATCGGTGCCTCTATCCTTGGTCCCAGAATCGGTAAATTCACCAAGAAAAAGAACGGTACCATCAAAGTTGGTGCTTTCCCCGGACACAATTTGGCACTGGGTGCCTTGGGTGTATTCATTCTGTGGCTGGGCTGGTACGGATTCAACGGTGCTGCTGCCACCTCTGTATCACAGTTAGGTGCCATCTTTGTGACAACCACCATTGCTCCTGCCGTTGCAACCGTAGTATGTATGGCATTTACATGGATAAAATACGGCAAGCCGGATGTATCTATGTGTTTAAATGCCAGCTTAGCCGGATTGGTAGCCATTACCGCTCCTTGTGATGTATCAGATGCTGCCGGTGCTATCCTTGTGGGTGCAGTTTCCGGTATTCTAGTGGTATTTGGTGTTTGGTTATTGGATTACAAGTTACATATAGATGACCCGGTAGGTGCCGTTGCTGTTCATATGCTCAACGGTATCTGGGGTACCATCGCTGTTGGTTTAATTGCCACAGATACTGCTCCCAGCTATGCACTTTTTGATGCATCCGGCGAGAAAATGCTTGGATTATTCTATGGCGGCGGTTTTAAATTATTAGGCATCCAGTTATTAGGTATGTTTGCAACGGCTGCATGGACTGCCATTACCATAACCATCGTATTTGTGGTAATCAAGAAAACCATCGGTCTTCGTGTTACCGAGGAAGAAGAAATTCTTGGTTTGGACTCCACAGAACATGGTTTGGATTCTGCATATGCCGGTTTCTTAACTTACGGAGATCGCATCAGCAGCACTGGTACTGCACCACTTCCTGAAAATGCAGTTCCTGTGGACGATGCAGTTCCTGTTGTGGTAAAAGAAGGCAATACACCGATTGCTTCTGACGTGAAATTATCTAAGGTATCTATTGTCTGTAAGCAGAATAAGTTTGAAGATCTGAAGGAAGCATTAAATGAGGTCGGCGTCACAGGTATTACGGTAACTCAGGTACTTGGCTGTGGTGCCCAGAAAGGAAAGACAAAGTACTATCGTGGTGTTGAAATGGATATGACACTTCTTCCTAAGGTTAAGGTAGAAGTTATCGTAAGCAAAGTTCCTGTTACATCTGTTGTAAAGGCAGCAAAGACGGCACTTTATACCGGAAACATCGGTGATGGTAAAATCTTCGTATATGATGTGGAAAATGTAATTAAGGTCAGAACTGGAGCAGAGGGGTTTGAAGCTCTTCAGGGTGAAGATTAGTACAACTACATTATGGCATTATTTGACTCCCTTGGGGACTTCTAAAAATATGCAAATAATCATGACCACCCGTCAAACGGGTGGTCATGATTATAATTTGTCAGTAACACTATATCTGAAAGATTTACGTGCAAAGCCACTCATTAGTTTAGAATCAGCAATACAATAAACATTATCTCCCTGCTGGATTAACTCCATATTATGTGTAATTATTATGATTATTCTTTTTTCAGCATAATTTCTAATTGCACTAACAACCGATATTGCATTAGATTTATCTAAACCCTCCGTAGGTTCATCAAGCAATAGTATTTTTCTGTCTGATATAACTGCTCTCGCTAATGCCATTCTTTTTAACTGCCCCCCAGAAATATTTTTTATCCCACTACTTAAAATTGTATCAAATCCCCTCTCCATTTGCATTATGTCCTCATACACACAACATTTCTTACAGATATTATCTACCACCTCTTGAGAAACATCTTGAGATAATGTAATATTATTATATATTGTATCTGTATAAAATACATTTTCTTGTGGAACCAAACTTATATTTTGAACCACATCATTGATGATTTTTTCATCTTCGTCTACTGCGTATATCTTTCCGCTATTAAGTTCATATTCTTGGAGTATTAATTTTAATATTGTGCTCTTTCCCACACCACTTTTTCCAATAATATAATTCATTTTACCGATATCAAATTCAGCTGATGCATTATACAAAATATTTTTATTCTTTACATATGAAAAAGAAATGTTATCTAAAAAAAGTTTGTTTATATTTCTTTTTACATAACTTTCACCCTCTATATTTTTTTCATCTCTTGCTTTTAACTCTTCTATCACATTTATAATGGATTTCTTCTCACTTTGCATCTCTAATAACATTCGAAGAACAGATGAAACACTGGAAAAAAACATTCCCACATACTGCACCAGTGAAATCAAAACTCCTATTTCCATATTTCCATAAAATATTTTCAAACTTCCAATACATAGTACAATAATTGTGTTCATACTAAGCAGTAATTCAGTTATTGTACTGGTTTTTGAGGTCATCTTACTATGTATTATTGCTGCATTGATATATTGATTATATGTGTTTTCATATTTTTGTTTCAAATACACCTCGGAACCAATATATTTAGCATATTTCATAGAGTTAATAATATTAGAAACTAATTCATTCCAAAAAGAAAATTTTTCTCTAACTTTCATTGATTGAATTTCAATTTTTTTTCCTACATAGTGCTGGAACAAAAATATAATTGTCTCTAATGCAATAACAAGAAGTGCAAATTCAATACTTAAATATGTCAGTAAAAACATAACACCGATTACTCGAAATACAGCCACTGGTAACTCAACTATTATTTGTATGATATACTGTTGAAAGATTGGTACATCAAATTTTACCAATGCATCCACTTCTCCATTCTCATTCACCTTAAAACTACTGGTACTTTTTTTCATCTTTTTTGATAACACCAGAATTTGTATTTCTTTCTGCATTTCTAAATCCATTCTTCTTTTATAAATGGCAAAACAAAAAGAACTAAGCATTGATACAACAAGAGTAATTATATATATGCTTATATAATACATTTGCTTATCCTTTATCCTGCCATATACGAACAAATTTATCAGATTCATATTGAGTATAGGCAAAATCAAAGAAAATAAAGTGTTTATCAGATTCATTCCTATTAAAATAATACACTTTACTTTATTTCCCATGATATATTTCAGAATTATTCTCCTATTTTCCATGAAATATCTATACATAATCATTTTCCTTTGCCCACATTTTCAAAATACCTGACTAAAGCATATAGTGATTTAAAATCGGAATATTCTATTTTCTGCATACTATCTATACACTGAAATTTTTCAAACAAACAAACCAAATTTTCTATATTTTTTCTGTTCCATGCTATGGGTTTGTACAATAAATCATCAGTCACTTGAAATTTTTCCAAATCAAACACATCTATTATTTTATCAAAAATATCTGTACTATCCTCTTTTTTCATAGCACCATATATTTTTTTATCTTTGGACATAATATGTTTACATTTTAGATAATTCCTTAGTGCTATCTTTCCATTTTGTGATGTATAATCTGCTAACAATCCTGCTACTGTGGCAGCAGCTTTGCTTGTTCCACCAAAAATCTGCACTTTATTTCCGCTTACAACAAATTCATATTCCGTATTACAACAAAATTGAATCTTTCTTCGAGGGTAATAATTAAACTTTCCATTTTCCCCATATCCCCCACCCACACCAAATATAAAATCCAAATTGGCTGGAAAATCATTACTACCAGCATTTGATGCTGAACAAATAAATATCACGTTTTTTTTAAGAATGCTATCTTTCAGTTGCATAAATTCTTCTCTATATTTCGGACTGCATATCAAACTCATCACAATAATATCTATATCATACTTTAGTATATCATTTAATGCTTCTATAATTATTGCACCTGAAGATGTTGCACTTTTATGAAATACATCATAGAGATAAAATTCCATTTCAACATCTGGTGCATATTTCTTTATAGTATTAACCACCTTTGTACCATGACTTCCTTCTATACTGTCACCATAATCTATTCCCTCTAAAATTTCAATAATACCATTTTCATTATTATCCTCTTTTTGTTTTAAAGAAATATACCTTGCAACAAGAATATCCTCTGGCAACAATGAGAAAGAAACTCCTGTATCTATTACTGCCATTTTAATTGCCACGTTTATCCTCTGCCTTTCCATCCTTTACTTGAATAATCCTGTCTGCATAAGCTGCCATTTCCTCATTATGCGTAATCATAATTAATGTCTTTTGATATTTCCTGCAAGTATCCACCAATAAAGATACTACTTTTTTGCTGATTTGTGTATCCAAATTCCCTGTAGGTTCATCTGCTAAAATTATCTCAGGTTCATTTGCCAAAGCCCTTGCAATAGCTACTCTCTGCTGCTGCCCACCTGAAATCTGTGACGGCATACGATTTGCTAATACTTCTATTTCCAGTGCATTCATTAACTCTTTTATAAAATCCCTATTAACCCTTTTCTGTTCCAACAATATAGGCATAATAATATTCTCTTCAATCGTTAATGCCGGAAGCAGATTAAATGACTGAAAAACAAATCCTATGGTCTTTCTTCTATATTCTGCCAGCTGATTTTCATTTAAAGTATTGATTTGCTTTCCATTCACACATATCTCTCCAGATGTGGGAAGATCTAGTCCTCCAAGCATATTTAACAATGTACTCTTTCCTGAACCACTGGGACCAAGAATTGCCGTAAACTCTTCTTTCTCAATATCTAGACTGACTTCATTTAGAGCATAAATTTTTTCTTCTCCCTGTTGGTATATTTTTACAACATCTTTCAAACTAATATATGCCATTTTATCACCTACTCCTTATCCAACAATACCAGAACATTTTTGTCAAACACGTGATTTCCTTTGATATAACATAATATGTAAGTCAAGCCATATAACATTCCTCCACCTATGACTGCTGCTGTGAGTACTTTCACTATACTAATTTCCTGCCCAGCTCCACTGATAAAGAAGAGTGCCACCACCAATGCACAGGGCAAAGCCAGCAAAATCATATGTTCTGCTATTATCACAATCTCACTTATAAGCAAACGAATTACTCTTTTTCTTGTCATTCCCAACGCAATTAATATGCCATATTCTCTTTTTCGTAACTGTACATTTATGTTAATATTGCAAATAATATTTGTAATGGTCATTGCACAGATACAAATCATAAGATAGATTGCCACACAAATAATAGAACCTAATTGTGTTTTTGCATCTTGAGTCATTTGCTGTAAATCACTATAAATCATTTGCACCTGATTTGCAGCTAAATAATCTTTTACCTGTGAAATACATTCTATTTTAGAAGCAGATTTAATATAGACAACATTATAGCAGTAAGGATTTGCAAATAAAGCATCCGCCCCTGTCTGATTCATTATAATACACTTACCGTCTACAGCCAGACCGGCACCATAATTGTCTTTTTCGATTACTGCATTAATATAAATTTCCCTTTTGTTTTTGCTGGTATCATAGAGCACCATCTGCTTCTCTTTTGTATTATTTTCTGATAAAAGCAAATAATAGTGTTCTTTCTCATGTCCCTTATAATCCAGCCCATTCTCCTGACATATCAGGTTAAATAGTGTATCACTGTATACTCTTGTTTCTACTAATTCATTGTAAGTTCCCACATTTTCTTCTTTTTCATAAAATTCATAAACCTGACGTCTGGAACATTCTGCTGTTGCCACAGCTCCAAGTGCTGATATATTTTCCGCCATTTCCGTTGTCAGACTACATTCCAAAGAATCATCATAAAACTCGTAATCAAATAGGTTACTTTTCTTCAATCCATCAATATCATATAAATCCACACTACACAGAACCATACAAAGTATCAGCACCAATATTGCGGTAACAAAATATGTAAATGCAGTATAAAAGGTCCTTGCCTTATTACGCACTAAATTCCTTTTTCCCACAAAAGCAACCACATTGATTTTGTCTGACTTTTGACTTTTGACTTTAATATTGCTCTGCCCTTCTTCTATAAAACCTACCGCTTCCACCGGAGTATACTTTAAAGATTTTTTTAAAAGCATGGAATAAACAAGAGCAAAAATAACCGCCACCAAAGCTATCGCCTGTGCAAAAGCTTCTATACTCACCTGAAATGACAGTTCCACATAATCTGACATATTGAATCCTTTTACAAAATGCTGAAAAAGCCACTTTCCAAGCGTCTTCTCCAACAACACAGACAACAGAAATCCCCCCAGTACTGCTCCTAATAGGTACATGAGCAAATTCAACAGATATGACTTATACAACTGCTTTTTATCCAATCCCAAACATCGAAGCATTCCTATCTGCTGAATTCTGTTTACTGATGCCACTTGAAGCATATTAAACAACAAGGCACCGGAAACTAAACCAATCATCACTCCCAATGCCTGAAATACCTTTACTGCCCCCTTACCATCTGTTTCCTGTTCACCAGAGATATCAAGTTTTGCCTCATTTAATTGAATTTTCAGATTTTCACTGTCTTTTCTAATATATGAAACTGCCTGTTCCACATCTGATGCTGTCACCATCACACGATAAGAAATATTCGCCTTTGTTTGCTCTAATAAGCGTTCTGCCCCTTCTAATGTGCAAAATGCGTAAACCTCTTCACCGTCTGAAACTTTTGCTCCAAAAATTCCTACAATTTTATATGTTATATCAAAATATTTCTTCTTTTCCACCGAAAAAGCAAACAGTGTAATTTCATCTCCTATGGTATAATGCTCTTCCATATTGTCCATAAATTTACTGTCCACCACAATCTCTTTCTCGTTTTCCGGATAATGTCCCTCTTGTAAATCGATATTATAGATATCTTGAAAATTTCCCATTAAACCAGTTACCGAAAAGTAGAATGGACTATCCGGCACTTCCAGTTCAAATATATTTGTACTGCATCCGATATCATCCACCGTATCTTGCCAAAAATTTATATCCGAATACTTATTTTTTTCCTCGAAATTTAAATCTTCCAGTACAAAATCGTATTGTGGCATCTGATTGATTGCCTGCAAATAACTTTCCTTGATACTGCTGGCAGACGTAAGAAGCATAGAAACCATGGCAATTACAAATGATGCCACACAGATAATCCATTTGGTATCCTTTGCTTTCAAAAAAGTTATTTTTAGTAGCTTTACATACAATTCCATACTTATACCTCTTATTTTTTTATTAACCAATACCTACTAGGCTAAATGCCTAGTAGGTCAGTAACATAAATTTTCATCTTATATTTTTCAGCTGTTATGTCCAGATTGTCGATTTCGCTGTTTTTGTCTGATAACAAGGGCTGTTACTATTCAAATATTTGTCGCCTAGTGTTTTTAATCTCCATTCTGTACAATCATAATTGCACTTTTCCCACCATGAATCCCAAACTTCTTGAGGTTTTACATCATCTTTCTCTTTAAAATGAATTTTTTTAATTTCCATTTTTCCTTCCTCCTTGTTGAATTTATATGTATTTATGTTACTGCATCTTTATGTTTTCAAGATTACAAACAACTCCTGCTGCTTTATTCATACTACCTGTTATTTTCCAATTTAAATACCTGCATTTATTTGACAAGCAATATAACTCGTAATCACACCCATTACATTTTTCCAGTCTTTCAGTATATTTTTGAGATAGTTTTGCAACTTTTTTACTATTTATTCCATCTACAACATTTCCGATTAGAAATTCTTTGTTATTTACAACAAATGAGCATGGATATACTTTTCCATCAATATATATATGATAGTTATTTATTCCACCACTACACTGACTTTTCCGTAATTTTTTATCACCAATTATCATAAAATTTTCTATATTTTTTTCCTCAATAATACGAATATCTTCTTGTAATTTTTGCAATTTTTCTTCTGTCCATCCTTTGTCAAAGTAATCTGGAACAAAAATTACATCCATTTCCTGATCTATGTTATACAAATCCTCCATGCTATCTTTTAAAAGAAACATTGTCTGGGAATCAAAGGTAGCTCTGACCCTTACATCAACGTCATTTTTTTTCAGCAATCTATATGATTCCTTAATTTTTTCATATGTTCCATTACCATGTACATCCATTCTATTCATATCATTTGCTTTTTTGTTTCCATCCCAGCTTAATGACAAAATTATTTGCTTTTCCTTTATATAGTTTATAATTTCTTGATTTAACAACACTCCATTTGTTGTCATATAATATCTTGTTTGAAAACCACTTTCTTTTTCCATATGCCCAATAATTTCTTTCATCAGAGAAATTTCCAAAAGAGGTTCCCCGCCAAAAAAACTAACTGTTACTTCATCTTCATTATTGGTATTTTTAATAAATTCAATTAAATTCGGCACCAATTCCTTATCAAAACTTCTATTTCCCCTTTCCTCCTTCACATAACAATATCTGCACTTTAAATTGCAGGTGCTTGTTACCCAAATTGAGTAATTCACATCAATCCACCTCACAAAAAAATTCTCATAAGCCAATTTGCAGAAATCACATTGTTCTAATCTCTGTGGTTTTCTATATAATGTGGCAATACAATTCCAACAAAAAATCTGTTTATTACATCCGTTGCATTCTATAAAATTATATGGAAAATACTGTCTCAATTTTTTGTATCCAGCACTATCCCGAAATTGACGTTCTCTAATAAAACCATAACAATCATCAATATTCAAAATATTTCCTAAAATCAATTCATCTTCCATTAAACATTGACATGGATATATGTATCCTCGGTAATCAATTTGAAATTGCTTATATGCAGCACCACAACCAAACAAAGTAAATTCTCCTTGTTTTATTTTTCTTTGTGATGCTTGCACCTGCTGCAAAAGAGTTTGATCACTTACTTCTTCCTCCAGTGTTACAAAATCTTTCATTTCTTCCTTTGCTCGTCCAACAAATTCTAACCCTCTAATCACTGGCTCAATTTTCATATTTTCACACAATTCTTTGAACTCTTTACGCTTGTTTTCTGTATATCTCGTTATAACCATGGAAGCACTTATTTTTTTCATTCCAGCCGCTTGCAGCAATCGTATTCCTGAAATAGTTTTTTCAAATGTCCCCTCTCCTCTGATAATACTACATGTTTGTTCATTAACCCCATCCAAACTAACTGATACCCCATCAAAATTTTGAACAATATATTCTGCCAACTTCTTATTCAAAAGTATTGCATTCGTCATCAGAGATAATTTTCCCTTATATTCCTTTTTTAGCCTATCTATTATGTTCGTGAAGTCTTTACGAATTAGCGGCTCTCCACCTGAAATTACTATATGGTTTGGCTTTATTTGATTAATTTTATCTGCTATAACATACATCTCCTCCAGTGGCAGCTCCTCTGATGTTATATCCGCTGAAACACAACAATGTTTACATTTTAAATTACACTTATTTGATAAGTCCCAATCTATTTGCATTTCAAGATCATAATACTCAGACTTTTCATCCGCATACTTTATAATTTTTTTATTATACAGCCTCTTTATAATATTTTGGAAATATTTTAAATCATCATTGGTTTCCATGTGCTTATAGACTTCCTGTAAATCACATCTATTATCACATATAAACTTTACTACTATATATGTCTCTGTGGTAATTCTATCCGTTTTCAATACATTAGGATTATGTAAAATTGTATATTTCTCCCCTTGTTGAACAATAACCCTATCATAAAAGCAAATGATTCCTTTTTCCAACATAACCATCATCCTTATATATTTATTTAACATATAGATAATAGCAAATTAAACACTATTATTTTCCCAATTATACATTTCACACACTTCTTCCTTCCAACCAGCAAAATGGACAACCAATATGTGTTTTTAACTAATATAATCCACCTTAATTCACTATGGGAGATAATAAGTGTGGTTTATATTAGTATGCTGACAGTTGGTTATCCAGCAAAACCATCCAGAAGATTTGTACCTCTGCCAAAAGACTCAATTATACAATGTGGTGGCATCGTTGAGTGACGTCAGTGCAGCCGGAGGTACAAATAGACAATTGAAACGGTCAATTATCAACATGTCAGTACACGATTGGTTATCCATTGTTTGCATTCACATTTTCTGATTTCGTAACTGTTTCTACCTTAACAGTTACATACAATCATCTCTCCAAAATCACCTTTTGGAAATTGCACCTATAAAAATTTACTTTGCAATAAGTGCAAATAAGAATCTACTGCTTTGCGGTTTGGTTCCTTGCAGTAATAGGTTTTTGTATTTATCCCCTATGTTTTTACAAAATGTACATTTTACATCAGCGTAATTTTCGGTTCAGAACCTATCTTCTCAATAACCAGCGCCAGATATCATCCATCCAGTCTGCCATTGGTACAAAATGAATCATAATCACTCCCTCCTTTCCTTTATCAAAATAACACAACCATGCCATGGTTTCAATAGAAACTCCTTAAACGGTCGTATAACTTGTTAAACGGTCATTTTAAATGTCACTTTTGCTAAAAAAATGTCGTTTTTTCGTTCCAATTCCAGCCTGCCTCCCAACTCTTCCACTGCCCTTTTTACATTTTTTAATCCTATTCCATGATTCTTTCCATCCTCTTTTTCCGTGGCAAACCCCCTCTTTCTCCTGCTTTTCTCCGACAACGTATTTTCTATGACAATGCGAAAGTTTTCCCTGCCGGTGACAAATTCAATGCGAATCCACTGTCTGTCTTCCTCTTTTCCTCTCTCCATCTCTTCCACTGCATTCTTAACTAAATTTCCATAGATACTGCACAACTGCAGATTCTCCTCAGAAAAACATGATGGCACATTTCCCTTGACAGAAACATCCACCCCCTTTATTTCTGCCAAATAATATGTGGTGATTACATCAATCATTTTGTTACCTGTTTGAAAGTTAATTGTCTTAATGGCATCCATCTCTATGGTCATTTTCTTCAAATAGCTCTTTATGGTACTCATATCTTCTCGTTCTGCCAGATAATTCAGATATGTAAAGTGATTCTCCATATCATGACGGTAATTTCTGGTGGCATTTTCCTTTTGTAATAACTTCTCGTAATATTCTCTTTGCATTTCTATCAGCAAAGCTTCCTTTTGCATTACTTCTGCCATTTTATCATTGACCTCTTTTACATAAAGTGAAAATACAACCAACACCATAATTCCTATCAAGGACATGGAACATACCACTGTGGCTAATATTTGAAAACCTCTGGGTTTATCACTGCTGGTCAAATTCAAAGCACTAATTGTCATCAGCATTCCAATAGCCAAAAACAAAATAAAAAAGGGAAGTACCTTCTTGCACCAATTTACTAATTTTTCTCTCTTCTGTTTATCCAGTTTCCTTTTACAACAATACACTGTCAAAAAAAATACCAAGGACAATACTTCCTTACATCCATCTATAACATGCCCTAAAAACCCCTGTTGTTCTTCCAATCCCATCCATAAGTCTATGGTACAAAAAATAATACTAATAACCCGATCCAGACATGCAACCATGAATATCAGGTACATAAAGTGAAACATCCGCTGTTTCCAATCCCCTGACATACAAAACAATATAGCAGCATATGCCATTCCATAGGCTAACATACTCACTGCTTCCAAGTATTTTTCCGGACAAAAAAATACTGCAATTCCATATAAGATTCCCATCACCACAAATCTGCTTCTATGGTCCAGGCTTTTTCGAAAAAATACTTCGTATCCAAAAGCATGTTTTAGAACAGCTATCACATAATAATAGATATACATGAACCTCATCCTACCACCATCCATACATTAAATCATAATCCATATACCTTTGTTCAAACTCCTTATATTGTCTTCTGGATACCGTAAAGGTTTCTCCCTCTATCCTAAGCTGATTCTTATAGTGCCATTCTATCCAATGAAAATTAATAACACACCCCCTCCGAATCTGAAAGAAAATTCTCTGATCCAACAGTTCCATAAGCTTTTGAATGGTAATATCCCGGTGGTATATTTCTGTACCTGACACAATTTCCACATATCCGTTATATGCCTTAATATATCTTATCTCATTCTGTACCATATCATAAACTCTGCGTTCTCTGTACACTTGTATTGTCTTTCTTCCCGGCAGATCAATAATGGTACTCCGCAGACTTTCTGCCACTTTTTCTATGTTATAAGGCTTTGTGATAAACCTGACTGCATTTATGGCATAGGTTTCCTCAAACCGCTCCACCATGCCACTTGCCATGACTATCTTACAGTTGGGTGCAAGTTTTTTAATCCTTTTTCCCACTTCGATACCATCTAACTTGGGCATTTCAATATCCAGAAACACCAAGGACAGTTCTTTGATTTCTTTCAATAATTTCTCTCCTGTGTTATAGATTCGAATATCACAAAGGACATTCCATTGTTCTAAAAGTTCCTCAATCTGTTCTGCCAATATTTTTCCCACTTCCGGTTGATCATCACATATTCCTATTATCATATTATCACTTCCCCTAGTTTATTCAGAACTTGTGATTGTCCAGCACCATTATGTTACAAGCTAAAACTCAAGGGAAACCATCCTGCACTGAATAATTACAATGACTTCTTTCAATATTCTCGCAGCATGCATAATCCGCCATATCCATTATACACTATTTCTTGCCAAAAAAGAGATTTTCGAACGGAACGACATGAAATTAACAACGAACTGCAAAATTTAGGCGAAATTTGACCTATTTTTGCAGTTCGTTGCAAAATACATGTATTTCAGTTAAAAAATCTCAAAAATAGTGAAACATATGTTATAATGGAAGTTTATACCTAAAATTTCATGGTGAGCTTAATCTGTTTCCGCTCCATATCCACGCTCAAAACTTTCACTTCAATAATATCCCCAATGGAAAGCACCTCCATGGGATGTTTAATAAATCGGTTGGTAATCTGAGAAATATGCAGCAGACCATCCTGATGGACACCAATATCCACAAAGGCTCCAAAATCAATCACATTGCGGACAGTGCCCTTTAAGATCATACCCTCTTTCAAGTCTTTCATATCCAGCACATCGGTACGCAATACCGGCTTTGGCATCTCATCTCTTGGATCTCTGGCAGGTTTCTCCAATTCCTTTACCATATCCCTTAAGGTAATCTCACCCACTTGAAGCTCTTCTGCCATTTTTTTGTAATCCTTAATCTTCTGAGACAGCCCTGACAGTCTGCCGGCAATGGCATCCTCTGGGGTATAACCTAAATTACGCAACAGCTCTGTGGCAGCCTGGTAACTTTCCGGATGGACACTGGTGGCATCCAAAGGATTTTTTCCCTCTGTAATCCTTAAAAAACCGGCACACTGTTCAAATGCCTTGGGACCTAACTTTGATACCTTCAACAGTTCCCGGCGGTCTGTAAATCTGCCGTTTTCCTCTCGATAGGTTACAATGTTCCTGGCTATGCTCTTTGACACACCGGAAATATACTCCAACAGGGAGGCAGAAGCAGTATTTAAATCCACACCAACCTTATTCACACAGTCTTCCACCACACCGGATAAAGCCTCACTGAGCTTTTTCTGGTTCATATCATGCTGATACTGTCCCACACCAATGGACTTGGGATCAATCTTAACCAATTCTGCTAAGGGATCCTGTAAACGTCTGGCAATGGAAGCTGCACTTCGCTGTCCCACATCAAAATTTGGAAATTCCTCCGTGGCAAGCTTGCTGGCAGAATATACCGAGGCCCCCGCCTCATTGACAATCACATACTGCACCGGAGTATCCAATTCCTTCAGCAAATCCACGATCACCTGTTCCGATTCTCTGGAAGCAGTACCATTTCCTACCGAAATCAAAGTAATATGATACTTTTTAATCATTTCTTTCAGAATCTGCTTGGACTCCTGAACTTTTTTCTGTGGCTCCGTGGGATAAATAACTTTGGTATCCAATACTTTTCCGGTCTCATCCACTACTGCCAGCTTACATCCGGTACGGAATGCCGGATCCCAGCCCAACACCACATGTCCCACAATTGGCGGCTGCATCAAAAGCTGTGTTAAATTTTTACCAAAAACCTGAATGGCACTATCTTCTGCCCTTTCTGTCAGCTCATTTCGGATTTCCCGCTCAATGGCAGGGGCAATGAGCCGCTTGTAGCTGTCTGCCACCACTTCCTTTAACACAGGGGTGGTATAAGGATTGTCTCTGGTGATCACCTTCTGATTGAGATAGCGGATAATTTCCTCCTCCGGTGCTTCAATTTTTACACTTAGAATCTTATCTGCCTCTCCACGGTTCACGGCAAGAATACGATAGCCGGGTACTTTGCTCACCTGCTGGGCAAATTTGTAATACGTCTCATATACCGACTTCTCTTCCTCCTTTTTAGCCCCGGAACTAATCATTCCCTGTTTCATGGTCATGGTCCGTATATGTATTCTGTAATCTGCCTCCTCTGAAATGGTCTCTGAAATAATATCCATAGCCCCTGCAATGGCTTCCTTTTCATCCTTAACGCCTTTTTCCTCAGATACATATTTTGCTGCCTCCTGCTCTATTGGCTCACTGCACTGCTGCAGCCGCAGAAATGCTGCCAACCCCTCTAACCCTTTTTCCTTGGCAATTGTGGCTCTTGTACGCCTTTTGGGGCGATAAGGAAGATATAAATCCTCCACTAAGGATAAGGTCTCTGCTGCCAGTATACGCTGCTTTAACTCCTCTGTCAGCTTCCCCTGTTCTTCAATACTGGAAAGTACCTGTTCTTTTTTTTCTTCCAGATTTCTAAGATACACCAATCTTTCATGGAGTTTTCGCAGCTGCTCATCATTTAAACTTCCCGTTGCCTCCTTACGGTAACGGGAAATAAAGGGAATGGTATTGCCCTCATCAATGAGCTTTACCGCTGCCTCCACCTGCTTTATTTTCACTTCCAGCTCTGCTGCTATTACTTTATTAATGTCCATTCCATTCTCTCCTTATCGCTTTCATTTCTCACGTCATATCCCTGCAAGAAAGCTGCATATTTCACAGTTAAAAATTGCCATCTTCAACGGTTAATGCATAAAAATAATAATATTTTGTACTACCCAGTTGACGAAAATAATCGCCACCATCAGATACAAATAAATATCATGATACCTCATTGCAATTTTCAAATGCTGATGACTTATCAACTGAAGGGTATTGGTGGTCATAAAAACCAGATAAATCCCTGCTAAGTATACCACAAGCGGATGGTAGAGAAAAGAGGTAACTATCTTGCCATGCACCAATGCCATCACCGCTCTGGTGCCTCCGCAGCCCGGGCAATAACAGCCGGTAAAACGGTAAAATACACAGGGTCTCCCCCACTTTGTCAAATCAATACCCGATATCCAAAGCAGAAGTAATACAACAACTCCCACTGCACCAAAACCCAATCCTATTTTGTATAAATCCCTTTCCACTTTATTCATTACATCACTTCCTTCGCCTTTCGGCATCTCTGAAAAAAGCTATAAGACCTTCGCCTTATAGCTTTTGACTTTAATAACTGTCATAGATATCATCATAGATTTGATTATAAATCTGATTATAGGTATCCTGGTAATCTGATGAATTGATGCCAATAATCATAAGAACCACAAAACAAATACCCAAAAGAATACCAAATCCAGAAAGAATCACACCTGCGATTGACATACCACTGAATTTCTTCTTAGTAATTCCATTTTCCACGGTCTGTCTTCTGGATAAAAACGCAAAAACAATACCTAAGAATCCACAACAGATGCTTAATACACCATAACAGCAACATAATAGTACCGATAAAATACCCAAAATCAATGCTGCAATTTCAAAACCATTGACACCCTGACTCTGCTGGGGCAGATTGGACTGTGGTGTGTAATTAAAGTTATTGCCTGTCTGATTTCCACTGTATGCATTTTGATTATAGTTGTCATTCTGACTATATCCTTTGTTTAGGTCATAACCATTATTTTGATTATAATCTGTATTCTGATTATAACCATTATACTGACCATAATTGTCATTTTGATTATAGCTATTTTGATTGTAACCATCATTCTGATTATAACTGCTCTGATTGTAACCATCATTCTGATTATAACTGCCCTGATTGTAACCATCATTCTGATTATAGGTATTCTGACTGTAACCGCCATTCTGGTTATAATTATTCTGTTGATAGTTATCTGACTGGCTGCTATTTTCTTTACTTAAATTATAGCCGCCCTGCTGAGGGTCATAGCTGGAATTGTTATTATTATCCGGATTCCAGTTATTCCCTCCGTTAAAGTTGTTGTCCATCTCTTTATCCCCTTTTTCTTTTTCTATCATAACTGTTCAATACTTTCACAGTTACATACAAAATCATCTTGAGTATTGAACCGTTACTTTCTATCAATAAAATCCGCTGTTAATCTTCCAAACGGATATAATTGATTATGCCTTCTACCTGTTCTGCCTTGGCTGCAAATTCAGCCTCTGTCAAAACCTCTGTTACAAATCCAATTTCTCCAACAATACCAGCATCAATCAGTTCTACATATTCAAAGGCCTTCTCCACTTCTTCTGCCTTCACTTCATCATCATGAATTCTTACAAAAAACCGCTTTTTGGAGTTCTTAATATCGGATAATTCTAATTTATTGCTGCTCCAGAAAGTTACTATATTCTGATCTAAATGTTTTGCAGCATCCACCGCATCTGCCACAACCGCACTGGCAGTAGGCAGCTTTCCTGCTCCACTTCCATAGAACATCACATCTCCCAAAACATTTCCATGGGCAAAGATCGCATTAAATACATTGTTGACACTGTATAATGGATGTGTTGACGCCACCATAACAGGTGCTACCATGGCATAGAAACTGTTGTCCACCTTTTTACTGGAAGCCAGCAATTTGATGGCTCTTCCCATCTTCTTTGCATAACGGATATCCTCTGCGGAAATTTTGGTGATCCCCTCCGTATAAATATCCTCATAATCTACCTGTTGACCAAAGGCAAGAGAAGAAAGAATTGCAATCTTTCTGCAGGCATCGTAACCTTCCACATCTGCTTCCGGATTACGCTCGGCATAACCCTTTTCCTGTGCATCCTTAAGTACCGTATCAAAATCTAAGCCCTCATCTGCCATCTTTGATAAAATGTAATTGGTGGTACCATTTAAAATACCGGTAATCTCATCAATCTCATCTGCTGTCAGAGAAGAATTCAATGGGCGGATAATGGGAATACCTCCTCCTACACTGGCTTCAAATAAGAAGTTAATATTTTTCTCCTTGGCAATCTGCAAGAGCTCTGCCCCATGTTTTGCCACCAATTCCTTGTTGGAGGTACATACACTCTTACCATTCATCAAAGCTTGTTTTACAAAGGTATATGCCGGTTCCACGCCACCCATAACCTCAATGACAATTTTTATCTCAGGATCATTCACAATCACTTCATAATCATGGACAATTTTCTCTTGAATGGGATCTCCGGGAAAATCTCTTAAATCTAACACATACTTTAAATTTAATTCATCCCCTGCTTTTTTATTAATACTGACCTGATTTGTCTTTAATACCTCTACAACACCGGAACCTACGGTGCCATAGCCTAATAATGCAATGTTAATCATCTCTTTTTGTCCTTTCTCTTATTCTCTGGCTAATATCTTAATAGAATGGATGCCCTTTTGCCGCTCCATTTCTTCTATCATCTGCGAAATATCGTCCGTAGATGGTAATACCTCCACGCTGACGGTGAGGGTAGCTACCCCATTGACCGGTATACTCTGATGAATGGTCAAAATATTGGCATGGTAATCCGCCACAATTTTTAACACATCTGACAACAGCCCCGGCTCATCGTCTAGCTGCAATACCATAGTAATGGTTCTTCCTTTTGCATTCTCATGAAAGGGAAAGATATCGTCTTTGTACTTATAAAAAGAACTTCTGCTGATTCCGACTCTGTCCGTTGCTTCCTGAATGGTAATTGCTTTCTCTGATTCAATAAGCCTTTTCGCCTCTACGACCTTTAAAAGAACTTCTGGAACTGCTTTCTGCTTTACGACAAAATACTTATTCACATCTGCCATTGTTTCTCTCCCTATGCACACTGAAAATAGGTACTGCTTATATGTATGTTTCAGAAACACATATGTTTTCACTAGAAAGATATTAGCACAATTAAAAACTCTATGCAACCTTTTTTTCAAAAACTGCAGTTAATAAAGCAAAGAAGTGGGGAAGCCCCACTCCTTACTATTCATTTTGCTGGTTCACAAACTCCTCCACATCCTTTTGTTCTTCCTCTGTGAGCAGGGAATCCACATCCAGAATAATCAGCAGTTCTTTTTCTACCTTAGCTATCTCTTTAATATAGGAAGTTTTCGTACCACGAATAATCTTTGGAACTTCACTGATGGCAGAGGCGGGAATATCAGAAATTTCCTCCACCCCTTCCACTTCTACCGCCAAAAGCATTTCTCCGATTTTGATAATAATCAACTGGGAGTCGGTGGGTGAAATATCCAATACATTAAATTTTCTTGCCAGATTGTATACCGGTACAATGGTTCCTCGAAGATTGATAATTCCTTTGATATATTCCGGTGCATTGGGAACGCTGACAATGTGCTGTTCTTTCTCAATACCATTCACCAGCGTGATATCAATGCCATACATTTCTCCATTTAATTTAAAAATAACAGGTTTTAAATCCTTCATAAAAACCCTCCTTACTTATCTTTCTTTGTATTGAGCCACGCTAAATAGCCATTGATAAAGGGGTCAATTTTCCCGTCCATCACCCCATCCACATTGCTGATCTCAATATTTGTTCTGTGATCCTTTACCATAGTATATGGCTGCATCACGTAGGAACGGATTTGGCTGCCCCAGCCAATTTCCTTCACTTCTCCCCGAATGCCGGATGCCTTTTCTGCCTGTTCCTGCTGTTTCAGCAGATACAGTTTTGCCTTTAACATCTGCATTGCCTTGTCTTTATTCATGTGCTGAGAACGTTCGTTTTGGCATTGCACTACAATACCTGTTGGAAAATGGGTAATGCGAATGGCAGAAGAGGTCTTATTGATATGCTGACCACCGGCACCGCTGGAACGATACGTGTCCACACGGATATCTTCATCATTAATTTCAATGTCCACATCTTCCTCAATATCCGGCATAACATCTAAGGAGGCAAAGGAGGTCTGCCGCTTTCCTGCTGCATTAAAAGGAGAGATACGCACCAAACGATGTACCCCCTTTTCTGCCTTTAGGAAACCATAAGCGTTGATACCATTGACCTGAAAAGTAACGGACTTAATTCCCGCCTCTTCTCCCTCTAAATAGTCCAATTCTTCTACGGAAAATCCCTTATTCTCAGCCCAGCGCAGATACATACGGTACAGCATACTGACCCAGTCACAGGCCTCTGTGCCTCCGGCACCGGAATGAAGTGTCAATATGGCATTGTCCTTGTCATATTCCCCGGAAAGCAATGTTTTTATCTTAATATCTTCATATTCTTTTTCCAGCTCTGCCAACTGCTCTTCTATTTCCGGAAGTACCTGAGCATCGTTTTCTTCATAGCCCATTTCCAATAATATCTCAATTTCCTCAAAGGTATCCGTAAGCTTTTGATATGTCTCCACATCATCCTTCAGACTTTTCAATTCCTTCATGGCATTCTGGGAACGTTCTGTGTCATCCCAGAAATCCGGTGCCTCCATGTTTCGTTCTAATTCTTCAATTCTCTGACTCTTAACTTCTAAGTCAAAGTGAATCCCTCAATTCTGATAATGGTAATTTGTATTCGTTCAAACGTGTTTTGCATACATCTAATTCTACCATAAAATCACCTCTTTCTTACGCTTTTCTGCCACAACACTGTTTATATTTTTTGCCGCTGCCGCAGGGACATGGATCATTAGGATATACCTTTGCTGCCGATTTTTTTACCGGTCCTTTGGCTGCCTCATCTTTGTTGGTTCCTGTAACCTTAGCCACCTGCTCACGCTCTACTTTCTGTTCAATGCGCACATGAAGCAGAAGTTTAACAGTATCTTCATAAATGGCATTGGTCATTTCATCAAACATATCAAAACCACTGAGTCTGTACTCGATCAATGGATCTCTTTGTCCGAAAGCCTGCAAACCGATTCCCTGCTTTAGCTGTTCCATATCATCGATATGATCCATCCACTTCCTGTCAATCACCTTTAATAACACCACGCGTTCCAATTCACGAATCGCCTGTGCATCCGGAAATTCTGCTTCCTTTTCCTCATAAAGCTTTACCGCTTCTTCCTTTAACATCTGCTTTAAGGAATTCTTCTTTAGATTTTTCACACGTTCTGGTGTCAGTTCCTTTATGGGAATAATAGGAATCAATAACTGATTTAATTCCCGCAAATCCCAGTCCTCCGGAAGTGCATCATCACCAATGGCAGTATCTACCTTGCTCTCCACCTGTTCCACAATCATCTTGTAGATAACATCACGCATACTTTCACCGTCTAAGACACGTCTTCTCTCTTCGTAGATAATCTCTCTCTGCTCGTTCATAACCTGATCATATTCTAACAGATTTTTTCGAATGCCAAAGTTATTGGTTTCAATCTTAGACTGTGCCTTTTCAATGGCATTAGTGAGCATCTTGTGCTCAATCTGCTCATTTTCCGGCACACCCAGCGTGTTGAACATTTCCATTAACTTCTCGGAACCAAAGAGGCGCATCAAATCATCTTCCAAGGAGATAAAGAATCTTGACTCACCTGGATCTCCCTGACGTCCAGAACGACCACGGAGCTGATTGTCAATACGTCTGGATTCGTGACGCTCTGTACCGATAATTTTCAGACCGCCCACTTCTCTGGACTTTTCATCCAATTTAATATCGGTACCACGACCAGCCATATTGGTGGCAATGGTTACTGCACCGTGAATACCCGCATCTGCCACAATCTCTGCTTCCTGCTCATGGAATTTAGCATTCAATACCTTGTGGGGGATACCTTCCTTACTGAGCATTTTGCTTAACAATTCGGAAGTTTCAATGGTAATGGTACCTACCAATACCGGCTGTCCTTTCTTGTTTGCCTCCACAATTTCATTTACAACTGCTTTGAATTTTTCTTTTTTAGTCTTATATACTGCATCCTGCAAATCGATACGGGCTACCGGTTTATTGGTGGGGATTTCAATAACATCCATACCATAAATTTCACGAAATTCTTTTTCTTCTGTCTGGGCGGTACCAGTCATACCGGATTTCTTTGTATATTTATTAAAGAAATTCTGGAAAGTTATGGTTGCCAGAGTTTTACTCTCTCTCTTTACCTTAACCTTTTCCTTTGCCTCTATTGCTTGATGAAGTCCGTCTGAGTATCTTCGTCCCGGCATGATACGTCCTGTAAATTCATCTACGATTAATACCTGATCGTCCTTTACCACATAATCCTGATCTCTGAACATTAAGTTATGGGCACGAAGTGCGAGAATAATATTGTGCTGGATTTCCAAATTATCCGGGTCTGCCAGATTTTCAATCTGGAAAAATTTCTCAACCTTCTTCACACCCTCTTCTGTCAGATTCACAATCTTGTCCTTCTCGTTGACAATAAAGTCACCACTTTCCTCAATGACTTCACCCATGATGGCTCCCATCTTGGAAAATTCGCCGCTTTCCTCACCACGTTTTAACTGACGTGCCAGAATATCACAAGTTTCGTAAAGCTTAGTAGACTTACTGCTCTGACCGGAAATGATCAGGGGAGTTCTTGCCTCGTCAATTAAAACGGAATCCACCTCATCGATGATGGCATAGTGCAAATCTCTCAATACCAGCTGCTCTTTATAGACCACCATGTTATCACGAAGATAGTCAAAGCCCAATTCGTTGTTGGTAACATATGTAATATCACAGGCATAGGCAGCTCTTCGCTCGTCATTGTCCATGCTGTTTAATACAATACCAACCTTCAAACCTAAAAATTCATGAATTTGTGCCATCCACTCGGCATCACGCTTTGCCAGATAATCATTGACGGTAACAATATGAACACCTTTGCCCTCCAGTGCATTCAGATATGCCGGCAATGTGGACACCAATGTCTTACCTTCACCAGTACGCATCTCCGAAATACGTCCCTGATGCAAAATAATACCGCCGATAAGCTGTACTCTGTAATGTTCCATGTTCAGCACACGGCGTCCCGCTTCCCTTACAACTGCAAATGCCTCTGGTAAAACATCATCTAAGGTTTCTCCTTTGGCCAGTCTGTCTTTAAATTCCTTTGTCTTGCCTTTCAGTTCTTCCTCCGACAAAGCCATCATCTCCGGACGAAGCCCCTCAATCTTGTCAACAATGGGGTAAATACGCTTTAACTCTCTCTCACTATGCGTTCCAAAAATTTTTTCAACTAACTTCATACTATACTCCTACATATTTTACCTTTTATCAATCGATTGTAACTGGGCAGTTAATGCACAGTCCTATCCTAAATAGCTATAATCTATTTTTCCATTGTACCACCACATAAGACTTTTCACAATAAAATTTTCATAAATTTTGCAACATATTTTGTAACTGTTCCGTAGGTCTGTGCATTTACTGCACAGACCGTAAGAAAAAGTGGATATAACAGGCAAAGAACCATTGCCGTAGGCAATTTTGCATGGTTCTTTGCTCGTAACTATGAAGGTACTGAATAGTTACCATATTTTTAACATATTCTTCCTAAAAGGCTGTTCCAACAACCAAATCACTGAAAAATTCTCATATTTTCCCAATAGAAAAGGACAGATACCATATCTGCCCTTTTCACGCCCTAGAATTCCGGTTCAATTAAACCGTATGTGTTTCCTTTTCTCTTATAAACCACATTAACCTCATCGGTTTCTGCATTGCAGAACATGAAGAAATTATGTCCTAACAGCTCCATTTGGATGCAGGCATCCTCTGGATACATTGGCTTTACACCAAATTTCTTGGTTCGAATAATGCTGATTTCATCTTCACTTTCATAATCATTATCAATAAATTCCTGGTTAAAATTAGCACTTCCCTGCTTTGCATCCACCAATTTATTCTTATATTTTTTCAGCTGACGCTCTATGACTTCTTCCACTAAGTCAATGGAAACGTACATATCATTGCTTACCTGCTCTGAACGAATAATGTTGCCTTTTACCGGGATGGTAACTTCTATTTTTTGTCTTTCCTTTTCCACGCTTAAGGTTACATGTATTTCTGTATCCTGTGTAAAATATCTCTCTAATTTTCCGATTTTCTCCTCTATTGCCGCTCTAAGCCCCTCCGTAATCTCAATGTTTCTTCCTGTAATCACAAACTTCATGATGTCCAACTCCTTTCGGTTTCCCTTATTCCTGATGGTCATTGCCACCAAATATATGTATTATCCAAGCTTTTCAGCTTGTCTTTCACATATATTTTATTATAGCATATTTTTATTTATTTTCAATCTTTTTTGTGAAATTCAATAAATTTTTATATATTTCAAAAGGAGTATTTAGAAATTTTAAACATTTCTTAAATACTCCTTTTAAAATCTGTTTATTTGTTTGTTAAGATTTCTATTGCCTTTTGCAGTTGATTGTCTGTTTCATCCTCCAGATATTTTTGAGAATCAAATTCCAGAGTAATATCCGGCTCTATTCCGGTACCATGGATGCATACACCCTTTGGTGTGTAATATTTCGAAATAGTTACCTTCATCGCAGATCCGTCTCCCAAACTAATCATCTGCTGTACAATACCTTTGCCAAAGGTGGTGGTTCCGATTAAGGTTCCCACCCCATAATCCTTCACTGCTCCGGCAAAGATTTCAGAAGCACTGGCACTGTTGCCATTGACTAAAACTGCCAGTGGTATGTCTATCTTGTGTTCTTCGTCAGAAGTATAATTGTCACGATTTCCATACTTATCCTCATGGTATACAATCATTCCCTCCGGCAAAACCGTATCCAGAATATTAGCTACTACACTTAAACCGCCTCCAGGATTATTTCGCAAATCCACAATCAAGGAAGTCATTCCCTGATTCTTTAATGCTTCGTAAGCTTCATTCCACTGCTGAAGGGTAATTTCATCAAATTCCGAGATAATGATATAACCCATATTATTTTCCAGCATTTCATATTCTACTGTGGGAACCGAGATGGTTTTGCGAAGAATCTCCAAGTCCTGCTCTTCTCCGTTTCTAAGGATTGTCAGTGTTACAGCGGTGCCTTCTAAGCCTTTCACACGGCTTACCACCTCAGTTAAATCAATGCCAGTAACTTCTTCACCATCCACCTTATATACGATGTCATCTGTCTGTAAACCTGCCTCCTTGGCAGGTGAGCCCTCAAAAGCTTTTACAATGGTAATAATTCCTGTTTCTGCATTTTCAATAAGAGAGGCACCAATGCCGCAGTACTTACCCTCATAGGATTCTTGAAAAGAGTCATATTCCTCCTTAGTATAATATACAGAATAAGGATCACCCAATGCATCCAGCATTCCCTTATAGACACCTTCCTGTACATCTTTTATCTGTTCCTCTTCTAAGTAATACTTATCGATTACCTTCTGTACGGCTTCTGCCTTTTCAGCAACCTCCTTGGTAATAATCGTATTATTGGCAGTGCTGCTGCCATCAAAAAGAGCTGAATATCTGCCTGCCCCAAAGGCAATCACAATACCCCCAGCCACAAGAATTATGTTTCTGATTTTTGCAAATAATTTCTTTTTTTTGTTTTCCCCGACTCCTTGTAGGCTGATTTCATTTTCTTCCATAACTGATTCTTATTTCCTCCACTATTTTCTTCTAAGTCAAATGGTAACAGCTCTGCCAATGCACAGTTCTTGCCAGAAACCGTTACGTCAAAATACTTATGTAATTATCTGCTGAGATAACTCATGGGATCCACATATTCTCCATTAAGGCGCACACCAAAATGCAGGTGGTTTCCGTTGGAACGTCCAGTGGTTCCCACTGCTGCAATCAGTTCACCCTTGCTTACCTTCTGCCCTGAGGTTACAAACAAAGCGGACGCATGCATATAAATGGTATAAAGACCATCACCATGGGCAATCATTACATAATTCCCCATAGAATCATTAAAATCTGCACCCACCACCGTTCCATCATAGGCGGCTAAGATATCCGAACCTGCCGGTGCTGCCATATCCAGACCATTGTGGAACTTTTCCACTCCAAGGGTAGGATGCATTCGCATACCAAATTCCGAAGAAATTCTAGTATAAGATGGGCAGGGCCAAGCAAACATACCTCCATCATAGGTCTGTCTTCCACCACCGCCATTTTCACCGCTTTGAGCGTTTGCCAGCATTTCTGCCCGCCTTGCGGCTGCCTCTAACTCACCGATCACCTGATTCTGTTCCCGAATGTCTGCCTCATATTCTTCAATTAACTCTTCTTTGCTGGCAATTTGACCGGTAACCGTATCCAGTTCTGCCTCCTTGGCAGACACCAGAAATTCGATGGATGCAATTTTATCCCTGGTATCCTGCTCCTGTATTGCCAGTTCCTGTTGTTCCTGCAAAAGACGTTTCTCCAGAGCTTCCACATTTTTTCGGGTTTCCTCAAAAGTATTCAGCATATCTCTGTCATATTGCGACACACTGGTAATGTAATCTGCCTTATTTAAAAAATCTGCCATAGACTTAGATTCCAGAAAAAGTGAAATATACTGGGTATTTCCCTGCTCATACATATATTTTATGCGCACTTTCATATCTTCATACTGTTTTTCTTCCACTTCTTTGGCATGTTCCACATCTTTCTGTGCATTTACCACCTCTGCAATTTTATCCTGCAATTTTTCCTCCAGTTGTGCCAGCTGTTCATTTACTGTGGAAAGTTCTGTGTCCAATGTCTGTACACTGCCTTCCACCTTGCTTTTCATACCCTGCAAATCTGACAGCATCTTCTTTGCCGCATCCAGTCCCTGCTCCATGGTTGCTTTTTGTTCTTTTGCAGAATCCACTGCCTGATTTGCCTTTTTTACTGCGGCAGAACTGGGAGAAACTGCCTTCCCCGTTGGCGTAACACTGGTTTCCACACCAGTACTCTCCTGCTTTTCTTCTGTTTCTTGATTTTCACTTTCTTCTGCACCTTCGGTCTCATCCCCATTGGGAGTCTGGGTGAGCTCTGCACCTTCGGTTGCATAAGCATAACACACTCCCTGCAGCAAAAACGCAGTCAAACATCCTGCCAAAAATAACTTTCTCTTCATCATTTTACTTTGTCTCCTTTAAACTATACACGCAAATGTTTTCTTATGGTTACAAAGCTTCCTATAAATCCAATTCCCACTCCCAGACATAGCGAAACCGGTATCAGACGTTCAAACACATCACTGACAGCAATAAACTGCAGCCAGTTTCCCAATCCTATAATCTTATTGTTCATATAATTTATCACTGTATTATAAAAGTAATAGAGCACTAACAGAGGAATTACAGATCCCACCAGACCAATGATAACCCCTTCTACAATAAATGGTGCCTTTACAAAAATATCCGTAGCCCCCATAAGTTTCATGATGGCTATCTCTTCTTTTCGCACTGCGATACCAATGGTTACCGTGTTGCTGATTAAGAAGATGGAAACCGCCATCAAAATCACAATCACGGATATGGTTACATAACCTATCAGCATGTTAAAGCTGGATAACGTAGTTGCAACCACATCGGAGGATTTCACATCACGAACACCATCAATGGAATAAATGAAATTCACCAATTCTTCCTGCTGAGATACATCATTGAGATATACCTGATAGTTTGCAGCATTTGCCAAGGGATTGTCATCCTCAAACACCGCTGCTAATTCCTGCTTGCCCTGAAAATACACTTCTTTAAATTCTTCCCAAGCCGCTTCCGCAGATACATAATGAGTATCTGCCACCTCGGAACGTTTTTCTATCTTGTTTCCTATATTGTGGATTTCTTCCTCTGACAATTCTTCGTCAAAAAATACGGTAACCGCCACGCTGGATTCCACTTCTGCAACAATATTTCTAAAGTTCATTACCACCGCAAAAAATATACCAAACAGAAAAATACAGGCTGACATGGTACCAATGGATGCCAGCGAGAACATTTTATTCTTATAAATACTTTTAAATCCCTGCTTGAAGGTATATCCGATTCCATTAAGCTTCATAGATATATCCTCCTTCTTCCTCATCACTGACAATAACACCCTTTTGCATGGTGACAACACGTTTCTGCATGGCATCCACAATTTCCCGGTTATGGGTTACCACTAAGACAGTGGTGCCGTTTTTGTTTACCTGTGCCAACAGCTTCATAATGTCCCATGAATTTTTCGGATCCAAGTTACCCGTAGGCTCATCTGCCAAAAGAATATCCGGCTGATTCACCAACGCTCTTGCCAAAGCCACTCTCTGCTGTTCTCCACCAGACAATTCCTTCGGAAATGACTTGTACTTTTCTGCCAGCCCCACCATAGAAAGCATTTTAGGTACCCGCTTTTTAATATCCTTATTGGGTACTTGTATAATTCTCTGTGCAAAGGCAATATTTTCATACACATCCCGATCCTTTAAAAGGCGAAAATCCTGAAATACTACGCCAATATTTCTGCGGTATTTTGGTACATTTCTGTGCTTTAAGGTACTTAAATCTGTGCCGTTGACGGTTATTGTGCCCTCGGTAGGCTCCAGCTCTTTTAACAACAACTTAATTAGTGTGGATTTTCCAGAGCCGCTGTTGCCCACCACAAAGACAAATTCTCCCGGCTCAATATGCAGATTCACACCATTTAATGCCGGTTGTCCACTTGCATAACTCTTACTTACGTTATCAAGATCAATCATTTCTGTTCCTCCCGGTACAAACACCATTACCCTCAAATATCCAGAGGCAGTGTTTAGTCTCTGGATACCTGGCATAAGTACATGTTTTAATAATCAAATGTTTCCATATATTTCATGTATCGGACTACCATCAATGCAATGCGGAAGGTAATCGCATCCTCAAATACTCTAAGATCTAATCCGGTACTCTTCTGAAGCTTATCCAAACGATAAACCAGTGTGTTTCTGTGGATGTACAGTTGTCTGGATGTCTCTGAAACATTCAGACTATTCTCAAAAAACTTGTTAATGGTAGTTAAGGTCTCTTCGTCAAATTCATCAGGAGACTTACCATCGAAAATTTCTTTGATAAACATTTTGCACAATGGAATCGGAAGCTGGTAAATCAATCTGCCAATGCCAAGGGAACTGTATGCAATCACATCCCGTTCACTAAAGAAGATTTTTCCCACATCCAATGCCATCTTGGCTTCCTTATAGGAACGGGACACTTCTTTAATTTCGTTGACTATTGTACCATAAGCCACATGGGCTTCGCAATTATCTTCCTGAAATAAATTCAAAATAACTTTCGCCGTCTTCTCCATATCTTCATAACTTTCGGATTCTGACAGTTCCTTCACCACAATAATATTCTTCTCGTCCACTGCGGTGACAAAATCTTTGGACTTACCTCCAAACAAACCACGGACATTTTCTAGAATTCTACCTTCTTTGTCATTCTTTGACTCCACAATAAATACCACTCTTCTGACCTCAGTATCAATATGAAGCTTTTTGGAACGATTGTAGATATCCACCAAAAGCAGATTATCCAGCAAAAGATTTTTAATAAAGTTATCCTTGTCAAATCTCTCTTTATATGCTACCAGAAGATTCTGAATTTGAAAAGCTGCAATTTTTCCCACCATATATACATCATCATTGATACCACCGGCAATCAATACATATTCCAGTTGGTTGTCATCATAGACTTTAAAAAACTGATACCCCTGTACCTCCTGGCTGTCTGCCGGGGATTCTACAAAAGCAGAAATTGCCGGTTCGCATTCCTCTATCCCTTCTACTGTGGTTGCCAACACATGACCTTCCGTATCCACAATTCCCAATTCGATTCTGGTGATGGCTTTCAGACCATCAATTGTATTTTGTAAAATCTGATTTGAAATCATACAGTAACCTCCGTTTCTGTGTATGTTGTTTTTCCACCCCTGACAAACAACATCCATGCTCATATAGTTCATGCCTTAGAGTTATTTTAATACAATTTCAACAAAAAATAAAGTAAAAATTTGATTTTTTTGTCATCTTTTTTATACAACATTACGATATCTAAAAAATTCACCAAAACGCTGCCCTTTTCCTGGTTTTTTTCTCTCCCATCTGCTATAATGGTAGAAAATAGGAGGTGACTGCTATGGATATAGGGCAGATTTCTTTGGCAAATTCCCAAGCCAATACCATGACTTCTGTGGGAATTGCCGTACTTAGCATGTCCATGGATACCATAGAAACTCTGGGAGATGAAATGGTAAAAATGATGGAACAATCTGTGAATCCACATATTGGCGGTAACATTGATGTATCCGTATAACACAAAAAGCGGGAGGGTGTAAGCTCTCCCGCTTTTATCATACAGTAAACTATCTTATTTTATTTGACAGCCACAGCTTCCACTTCTAAGAATACATCCTTGGGAATTCTTGCCACCTCCACGCAGGAACGTGCCGGGAATACACCTGTAAAATATTTCGCATAAATCTCATTAATCTTGCCAAAATCCTCCATATTTTTAATAAATACAGTGGTTTTTATCACATTTTCCATACAGGAGCCTGAAGCTTTCAAAAGTTCTGCCATATTGGTAAATGCCTGTTCTGCCTGTTCTTCCACAGTCGCCACAATTTCTCCGGTTGCAGGATTTACAGGGATGACACCAGAAGTGTAAATCATACCGTTTACTTCGATTGCCTGAGAATATGGACCGATGGCTGCCGGTGCATTTGGTGTTGTAATTGCTTTTTTCATTGTTCATTCCTCCATAATATTAATTGTATTTTTATAGCACTATTTATCTTTTAAACAGATACTTGTGGATGTAATCTGGATTTTTCCTGCCTTTAATAAATTGCCCACTGCTCTTTTAAAGGCATTTTTGCTCATATGAAATTCCGTCTTAATGTGCTCCGGTTCCACTGTCTTGTCAGTAAAAGGAAACATCCCTCCCTGATTCGTAAGCTCTGCCAAAATAAATTCAGCATCTGCATCCATCTGCATGTAAGCTTTCTGACGCATGCTTAAGTCCAGCTTTCCGTCCGCTTTTACCCCGCTAACTCTGGCCTCTATCACATCTCCCACCTTTAAATTATCATATACTTCCTTGCTGGGAATTCTGGCAGAATATAAATTATCCACTGCCACATACACGCCAAAATCTTTGGTCACTTCATAGACAATTCCCTGTACCATATCATCTTTCATGTACGAAGAATTGTTTTTCAAGTGGGAGTATACCTTCATGGTGGCACAGAGACGGCTGCTCTTATCCACATATAGGCATACCAAATAGGATTTTCCTGCTTTTACTTCACATAATTGTTCTTTAAAGGGAAGAAGGAGATCCTTTTCCAATCCCCAGTCCAGAAACGCACCGATTTTGCTCAGTTCTTTCACCTTTAAAACCGCCAAATTACCCAGTGATATCTTTGGCTCTCTGGTGGTGGCTATCATTCTGTCAGAAGAATCCTTATACAAAAATACCTCCAGCGAATCGGACACCTTTATGTCCTTGGGCATCTGCTTTTTGGGCAGCAGTACTTTTTCCTCGCTGTCCATTTTCTCAGCCAGATAGACACCAAATTCCACTTCTTTTACTACCACCAGTGTCTGTTTTTTTCCTAATTCCAACATATTATCCTGCTTTCTCTTCTGCTTCTACATCGAAAATTCAATAACTGCAAAAGGCTCTTTTTCTTCATTATTGATAGATATCACATACTTATTGACTTCCTTGTATACATAAGGTACCACAGTATCTCCAAGGAGCGCTGACTTCTTGTAATAAGCCCGCATCTGTTTTGCCTGAATTTTCTCCCCTGCTGCCTGATACGCCATGGCAAGATACTGACCATTATTCACATGACCATTGGTATCTAAATGGTGATACTGCACCGGAAAACTTTCACAAATAACCGGTTCACAGTCCGGTAAAGCAATCTTCATCTCTGCATATTCCATGGGAAGCCTGTCCTCCAACTGGTATGCCTCTATCTGTGCCTTATCTGCCCTTGCCGGAAGCTGCTTTTTTGTATCCATATAAAGCCATACAGAATTGGCATAAGCAATGTACTGCCCCTTCCGATCTTTCATGACAAAATTCCGATAACCAAAGGAACGCTTGAAATCATATGCCTTGGTTCCTATGGTTATATGGCTGCCAAACTTAGGATACTGTTCAATCACTATCTGCCATGACAATAAAATCCAAGATCTGTTCTGTTTACTCAAAGATTCCATGCCATACCCCACTTCTTCCGAATGAAAAGTACTGCAGTCCTGAAAATAATTTAAAATAGACTCTAAGGTGATTCTGCCATCCTTTCCAGTCTCACTGTATCGGATTCTGCTGTCAAATTGATACATATTCTTACTTCCTTTTCTAAATTTCACAAATACTCTATTGTCATTTTGCTTCTCTTTTGGGCAAATGTCAAGTGTCAAGAAAAAAAGAGAATGGAACCATCCATTCTCTGCTGAACTGGGCTACAAGGATTCGAACCTTGAAATGCTGGAGTCAGAGTCCAGTGCCTTACCATTTGGCGATAGCCCATCATTGTTTTCTCTTTGCTCTCCCTCAAGCACATAAATGATTATATATTACTTTTTTCAAAAATGCAAGTACTTTTTTGAATTTTTTTAATTTTTTTATTTTTTTGAATTTTTCCTTACAATTTCGCCATTTTCTGTTTCTAATTACATAGAATAAGCAAAATATCTCAAGAACATCTGCCAAATAAAATTGAATCCCACAAGTTTTTATGATATTCTATACAAGAATATTTGATTGATGAGAAAGGAACAGGATATGTGGATTGCCAAAAACTGGAAAGATTATCAGGTGTTAGACACCTCACAGGGAGAAAAATTAGAACGCTGGGGAGATTACATTTTAGTCCGCCCGGACCCTCAGGTGATTTGGGACACACCAAGAAATAATCAGAATTGGAAAAAGAAAAACGGTCACTACCACCGCAGCAGCAAAGGAGGCGGTGAATGGGAATTTTTTGATTTGCCCCAGCAGTGGAGTATTCAATACAAAGAACTCACTTTTCAGTTAAAGCCCTTTAGTTTTAAGCACACAGGCTTATTTCCTGAACAGGCTGTCAACTGGGACTGGTTCAGTGAGAAAATCAAAACTGCCAACCGCCCTGTGAAAGTGCTGAATCTATTTGCTTATACTGGTGGTGCAACTTTAGCTGCTGCCGCTGCAGGTGCACAGGTCACACATGTGGATGCCTCTAAGGGCATGGTTGCCTGGGCGAAAGAAAATGCCAAATCCTCAGGGCTTTCCAATGCTCCTATCCGCTGGCTGGTGGACGATTGTGTAAAGTTTGTGGAGCGGGAAATCCGCCGGGGAAATCATTATGATGCCATTATTATGGATCCCCCCTCCTACGGGAGAGGACCAAAGGGAGAAATCTGGAAGATCGAAGAATCTCTGTATCCTTTTGTAAAGCTTTGTACACAGGTTTTGTCCAACAAACCATTGTTTTTCCTCATTAACTCCTATACCACCGGACTGGCTCCTTCGGTGCTGACCTATATCCTTTCTACGGAACTGAAATCCTTTCAGGGCAGAGTCACGGCAGATGAAATAGGACTTCCGGTAAAAGAAAACGGTTTGATACTGCCTTGTGGAGCATCCGGAAGATGGGAAGCATAATTTCCGTGAATTGCATTTCTCTTACATTACTTTCACTTAAAAACAAAAGAACCATTTGTCAGCATTTCTGCCTCAAATGGTTCTTTTTGATTCTCACACCATATAATCACAAAAAATAGTAACTGCAAAGAAAATATACTGCTGTCACTTTATCTGAGATAATTTCCACCCTCAGTGTCAGTCTGTAATGGTAATATGGTTGATCACAGGCTGGTTTTCAGGTAATACTGTTCCATTGTCATCCTCCACAGGCACTGCATCACAGATGGCATCCACCACTTCCATACCTGAAGTAACCATTCCAAAGGCAGCGTATTGTCCGTCTAAGGCAGCGGAATCTTCATGGACAATAAAAAACTGTGAACTGGCACTGTCGTTTTCCATAGAACGTGCCATGGAAATTACACCACGCACATGAGAAATGTTGTTTTCCACTCCATTGCTGTTAAACTCTCCCTTAATGGTTTCATCCGCACCACCGGTTCCATTTCCCAAGGGGCATCCGCCCTGAATCATAAAGCCAGAGATAATTCTGTGAAAGGTTAATCCATCATAAAAACCCTCCTTGGCAAGCTTTACAAAATTATTGACAGTAATGGGTGCTGTATCTGCATCCAGTTCCAACTGAATCACTCCATAATCCTGTATATCAATCTCGGCATGAACCTTTCCGGTAAGGGTGTCTGCGGAGTCATTGTCACTCTTCTGACTTTCTTGGCTGTCGGTGGTTTCTTCACTTTTCTTATTGGTATCTTCTGTGGTGTCTGTATTGCTGCCACAGCCCGGCAGCATTACCATCAAAAGCAAAACACATAACAATACACTCACAATTTTCTTTCTCATTTCAATATAACCTCCTAATTTTTCACTGCATAAGTACTCATATCTGTTCCGTATCTTCACAGTTACACGCAAAAATCCATGTGGCATCACCTAAGGATATTGCAGCCATGAAAATGGCTTCGCAATTTGTGTAACAATTTTAACTGCACTGGATTATCAAAGAATCATATATATTACTGCAATGGACAGCACAATCTGAATAATGGCAAACCGAAACACCGTATGAGTATTGGACCAGTTCCAGATTTTACGCACATGATCATGTAATGGTGTCCTCACATTGGTGAGGATTCGTATTTTCAAAAAGCGAAGCAGAGAAACCTTCAACAGTCCCAGACCGCCATCCAAAATCAAAACCAGTGCCACCGGAATATAGAGCAGGGGTCTTTGTGTTTTTAAAATTGCTACACTGATAAATAATCCCATGGCTCTGGAACCTGCATCACCCATCATCAGCATACTGGGTGTGGCATTATACCAAAGGTAGCCCAGAATGCAAACACAGAACACCAGTATCACATATGTATGAGTGCCATCTTCACCTACAATATTTCCAATCACATAGATGGTTGTCAGAGTAATAATCGATAACGTACCGGACAAACCGTCCACACCGTCGGAACAGTTGGTTACATTGATGGAAGTCCACACAAGAATCACAATCAATATTCCAAATACAAGCACCGGGATGGTTACAAAATAACCAAGGGTTTCAATATAAATGGTATTTGTATTAAACCGCAGATAAGTAATTGCCACCATAATAGCAATCACCAAATCCAGCAGACCTTTCTTATATTCTCCCCAAGGTGCCTTGGCACAGTCATCTAAGAATCCCGTAAGCATGGCAGCAGCCACAAGAATCAAATAAACCACCAATTCTGTACTCAAGTCACAGAACAGTACTGCTGAAATCAGGAACACAATAATGAACAGAAATCCTGCCCCTCTTGGCTTTCCTGCAGACAGCTTTCCGTCATGGGCATAATCTCTGCCCAAATCTCTGGGCAAAAGCCCGGAAAACTGGTGCATAGAGAAACAGGTCCCCAAAAAGGCAACCATTAAGCCTAGAAATGCAAGTAATTTGGTGTCTGCATTTTGAAAAATCATGTGAATCATTTTAATTTAATTCCTTTCCGTATGTCTTTACATTTTTTTAGACTTTACCTTACTGTAGGAACTATATACCTTTTTATTTCCTACCTTAATATAGGTTCTCACCTTAAAATAATATCTCTTATTTGATTTCAGCTTTTTCTTGTATTTTACTGTGGATGCCTTGGAAATAGCTGTAATCTTTTTATAACCGCCAGACTTTTTCTGGGACATATATACTTCATAGCCAGTGGCTGCTCCAACCTTTTCCCATGTTATGACAATCTGTTTGCCATTTTTCTTAAGATTACTTATTTTAGGTGCTTTGGTGGCTGTGGATACTTTCACTGCTTTGGAACTCTTACCATAAGAAAAATCGTTACTCTTATCTCCATAAGCCCTTACCGTAAAGCTATATGCCGTTCCTGCATTGAGCTTTTGGAAGGTGTATGTAGTCTTGGTTGTATTCACTGTACGCACTTTTTTACTGTCCTGATATAGTGATAATTCATAGCCTGCCGCCTGTTTTTGTCCGCTATAAGAAACCACCACCATAGAACTATTGGCAGATACAAATTTCACACCGGTTACTTGCTTTGGCACTATCACACTTCTGGTTGGAACAGGTGTGGGAGACTTGGTGATTACGGGATTTACACTGTTTGTGGGTTTCGCTGTTACACTAAGTATAGGTTCCGGAGCCTTTGTTATCCCCTGCGTCACCGTTGGCTGTCGGGTTATCATGGATGTTGGCGTATTTGTGGGTGCCTTGGTAACTGTTGGGGTTTTTGTATTTACAAGTGCCTTGGTAACTGTTGGGGCTTTTGTATTTACAGGTGCCCTGGTGGCTGATACAGAAGGATTCTGTGTAACTGCTGGTGTTATGGCAGATGTCACAACCACAGTTATTGTGGGGACCGTTGTTACAATTCCCTTCGTAGGCTCCTGACTTGGTGTGACTGTCAAAGAAACTATCGGAGTGGGTGTCGTTGTATGGACGGGCTCCGTAGTAATGGTAGGTCCTTGGATTTTGGTAGGCACCATCGTTATCGTTGGTGCTTCCGTTATCGCAGGCTTCACAGTAATCGTTGGAGTTGGGGTTTCGGTGGGCTCCACTGTAATTGTTGGTTTCTTGGTATTGGTGGGCTCTGCCGTAAGCGTTGGCACAGCAGTAATTTCCACCATTTGTGTTATTGTTGGTACCCCGCTGACGGTGGGTGTAACTACACTGGTGGGCTCCACTGTAACCGTTGGTGTTTTGGTATTGGTGGGCTCCACACTTATGGTAGGCATATCTGCACTGGTGGGATTTGCACTTATGGTAGGTGTCTCAGTTATCCCCGCAGCTATAATTGAAAACTCTAAGGTTGCAGGAAACATATTTTCATAAGTTCCAGCACCAATAATATATGCCTGTGCCGTTCCCACCTGCTCATTATCCTGATAAGTAACGGTGTAATTTCCCGACGGAACAATCTCCTCTCTTCCCTTAACCATATGTATGGAAAGCTCTGCACCATCCGGATTATAAGGAATACGATAACTATCTGCATAAATGCAAATCATAGGATAATATACTACATAGCCCCCGCTGGAGGTATGTGAAAAACCTCCCACAATGCGATATGCTCTCTGTGGGTTTCCCGCCTTATTTAAAACTGTCTGTCCTGAATTTCTCAACCTCTGAATCATCTGGTTCTGTACAGAACTGTTCTCACTTTTCATCTGCAAGAGATAATCTCCTCTCTCACCGCACCTGTTGACAGCCTTTTTCATAAATTCCTCAAATGATTCGTCACTTTCCACATCCTTTTCCCGGGCATACAAGTCGTAATATATATAGTAGTTATAGGCATCTGTGACCGTATCGGGTACATCATACATGCCTGGAAATACATCGGGACGGTATACATGATTTCCAAAGGAATCTGTATCACAATTATAATACAGATAACGAATCCCTCCATTGGCAGCACCATTGCCAGAATCATCCCATGTCACATCTAAATTGTACCATGCATCTTCCAGACAAACAAGATTCCATGCATGACCTCCGCCATTTCCATAACCTACTGCATAGATACTTTCCAATCCGGCATAGGCAGCCAACAACTGGAAACTTTTCGCATATCCTTCACAGACTGCTCCCTCTTTTGCAAAAACCCCCACAATACTGTGGGCATAACCGGCAGATTCCGGTGTCTTGGTGCCTTCCACATAAGCATAATCTATGGCATCTGCAATCATGTCATGGATGAGCAGTTCCATCTCCATTTCACTGGCACTCTGTGCTTTTGCTGCATCAATCTTATCTAAAAATTCAGGCAGATTGGCATCTATTTTTGCCTGTGCCTCCTTTCTGGCATCCACTGTGACATAATCTTCTTCTAACCTTGGATAGAAATAACTAATCACATTATTAATGGTGCTGTAGCTGAAATTTCCCGTAATCCAGAAAAATTCAGGATGATCTGCATCCACCGCAAACACCACTTGCTGTAACTGTTCTTTCGTGAAATTGTACTTTCCCACTTGAAAATTTGCCCAGAGATAATAGGTGTTGCCGTTTGACACTCTCGATATGGGTTCTCTATATTCACTGTGAAAGGAAGATGCACTCTCCACCATAACATTATAAAATTCTCTCTGCTCCGCCATCTCCAAGGCACTGTAACCATAACCACTTGCATCAGAATTGTTAATTGCAGGTTCCGAATAGGCTTCTAATCCTGCGTTTTCTTCAAATTCCCGCCACAGTTCCCGGGCTTCCTCCTGAGAAATTTCCTCAATTTCATCCGGTATAATGGCATTGGTTATCTCTTCTGTCTCCGCTGCCGGCTGTACTTGAAATGCGGTTTCCTTTCCTGCACTTTCCATGGCAAAAGCACTCACTTCTGCTGTATTACCCACTGCTAAGGTGATACTCAGCAAAATCCCCAGTAATCTGGCTGCTTTTTTTCTTTTCATAGCACATCCCTCTTTCTATCTGCGTTTTGTTTTTTTCATAAATTTAACGGTAAATGGAATACTGCTGAAAAAAGCCGCTAAATCTGCTGCCGGCTGTGCCAGTAAAATTCCATTGAATCCCCAAAATTTAGGAAATATATAGATAAACGGTATCAAAAAAATCCCCTGTCGGCAGGCAGCTAAAAATGTGGCACTGACTGCCTTTCCCATTGCCTGATACGTCATGTTGCAAACCACTGCCGCCAGAATTAATGGCAGAAGCACACACTGATAACGCAGGGCAGTCACTGCTGTGTCCCATGTGATCCCTGGCTCTATTCCAAATAAACCTACAAGAAATTCCGCAAAATAGCAGGCACCAAATGCCAGCAGACTCATTACCACAATGCCAAAGTTCATGGCAAAGACAAACGCCTTTTTTACACGCTGGATTTTATCTGCCCCGTAATTATAGCCTGCCACTGGTGAATAGCCCTGTACAAAACCCACAATCACTGAAAACAGAAACAAAAATATCCGATTCATCACAGATATTCCCGCCACCATCTCATCTCCATAGACAGCTGCCATAACATTGGTCAATGCTGTGGCTACACTGACTAAGCCCTGACGCACAAAAGAAGGAAAACCGTTTTTTAAGATTTCCCAATACACCGATGGCTTTCTGACCACCCATTTTAGCTGCAGGCAAAGTACCGTTTTCTTTGCCAGATACCAATATAGCAGAATCATACAGCTAAGCACTTGGCTGACTGCGGTGGAAATTCCTGCCCCTGCCACTCCCATGGAAAAGCCAAGAATCAATACTGCATCCAAAGCAATATTAAACAGTGCCCCAGTGACAATGGAAACCATTGCAAACCTTGCTTTCCCCTCTGCCCGCAGCAGATTATTGAGTACAAAGGAAAGACACATAAAGGGTGCTGCTATCATAATATATCTTCCATATTCCAAGGCATAAGGCAGCATGGTTGAGGTAGCACCCAACAGTCGCAGCAGCGGGGTCAGATAGTACAAACCTGCTGCGGTCATAAGGATACCTGCTGTCACCGCCGCTGCCATAGCTCCCATCCCATAGGTATTTGCCTGCTCCACATCCTCATCCCCAAGAAGTATTGACACTTTGGTGGCACTTCCCATTCCCAGCGTAAATCCAATGGCCTGAATCATTGCCATAAGAGATAATACAATACCAACAGCACCCGTGGCACTGGTACCCAACCGAGCCACAAAATAGGTGTCTGCCATATTATATATTGAGGTTACCAGCATACTGGCAATGGTTGGCAGTGCCAAGGAAAGCACCAGACCTGCTATCCCATTGTGGATCATTTTATAATACTGCTCCTGATTGTCTTCCATGATCTTTCCTCCAAACGAAACTGATTATAGTTTGGACGAAATCTGGTAAAAATATGTCATTACCGGAAGTTAAATAGAATAAAAATCGGACATGTCCGTCTCCCATTCCAGCAAATCTGCCAGTGTAATATTGTCCACCACCTGCTTAATGGATATATCCAACTTTTTCCATACCTTTAAAGTGACACATTTTTCCCTTCGGGGGCATGCATTTTCCTCAAATTCCAAACATTCCACCGGAGCCAGACTGCCTTCGGTCAGCCTCAAAATCATGCCCACTGTATATTCTTTCGGTTCCTTTAACAGCATATAGCCGCCCTGAGGTCCCCGCACACTTTTTACAAAACCTGCTTTGTTTAAAACAGAGATAATCTGTTCTAAATATTTTTCAGAAATATCTTGTCTGGCAGAAATCTCTTTGATGGATACCGGCTTTTCTCCTTTGTTTTCTGCTAAATCAAGCATCATCCGAAGTGCATATCGTCCTTTTGTTGAAATCTTCATTTTCCGTCACCCTTTTCTCGTGTTTTTAAAAGAATCTATAACTGCTTTTTTCTTCCACAAACTATACAGTTATGAAACAATAGAAAGCACAGACTTACTGAACAGTTACTAAATTACTACTTTTACAGAAATTTTACAACCATTTCCGAATGATTTCCTATATTTTCGTGATTTTTGCTAATCATCTCCTGTTTTCTGCCATTCAAATTTCTAATGCAAAACCTGCATAAAATACTTTTCACATCTGTTTTCTAACAACACAATATTCGTCACCATTGGTATAATAGGCACACTGTTTCGTATTTCCCTGCAGAAAACGCACCATATCATCTTCATCTAAATTCACTTCACATACATAACAGTCATACTCTTCGTCATAACAAAAATTTCCGCAGCTTTCACAAACGCTCATGACAATCCCTTTCCTATCCTTTTTCCCAACAAGAGAAATGGAAAACACTTGCACTTCTACTGAATCATTGTATGCACAAAAAGCCGGAAAACTTACGTTTTCTGGCTCCTTGTACTCTATTTTCCCGGAGGTGTCACATCTTCAATGACACATTCCAATACATCAAAGGACTCTCCTTTCGCCCACGGACTCCCCACATCACATCTGCCATGGTGATACTGGCGCTTGGAAGTTCCGGCTTCCAATTCATCTGACATCTGGATCTTGATGCGTCCATCTCCCTTTTCGGCATAGGAATCTAACAATGCCACAATGTTATCCACGTCTGTTTCATCATAATTTGTTCCCATATTTCTGCCTCCTTGCTCTTCTATCTGCCTGCCGAATAGTTATCACTATTCTTCTATTTTACATGGTAACCATAGAAGTTGCAAGAACTATTCTGATTTTTCCTCTTCTTCATCACTGCACCACTCTAAAATATCCCCTGGCTGACATTGAAGTGCCTTGCAGATTTTATTCAAGGTATCCACCTTTACCGCCTTTGCTTTGCCATTTTTCAAAATGGAAATATTTGCCATAGTAATGCCAACCCGCTGGGACAATTCGGTGACACTCATTTTCCGTTTGGCAAGCATTACATCTATATTAAATATAATCATGTATGCCTCCTTATCTTATATCGTCAGTTGATTTTCTTCCTGCATTCTGGCAGCCTTGTAGACCAAGTGTGAGATAAGTGCCGCTGCCACCGACACTGCCAATCCCACAAATACCAACAGGCAGGATAAAAACAGGATTCCCAAACGATTGATCCCTTGTACCAAAAAAAGAATATTTCCCCCAAAGAAAATCAGCGAGGATACCAAAGACAGCACTGACACATATTTTAGGGAAACGGCATTGCTCTCACTGAAAGAATTGTCCCTGCCAATTTCTGATGCTACTCTCCAGCCCAGAAATAAAATTCCAAAAACCGGCAGGGCAGACAGCCACAGCAGAATACACCAACTGAGAAAACCACCGGTAACTTTTAGCTCCTGCTCAATAATTAGTTTTCCCCAAACCGGCAGCACATACAGGCACAAAATCAACCCGCAGACTGCCACTGCCAAGATAACTCCCTTTAACCATTTTGCCAGACTTTCCTGTTTCATTTCATATCCTCCTTATGGTATTGCCGATATCCCTGTTACTCACTCTTTTTCAGAGCTTTTCCTGCTTGGTATACGGACATGTTAAATTTTCGAATACTCAGCTTTTTTTGTTTCTTCTCAATACGTTTTTGATATTGCTCATAGCACTCCGCATAATACTCTTTTGAGCCATGTTTTACATAGTCTCTAGTCTCGTAATTTTCCTTCCTATCACCGGATTCCTCTGGCTCTGGTTTTAATCCTGAAAATTCCAAAGGTTTCTGCGACAACAGCACCGGAGCAGCATCCAAAGAGAGCTCTTCTGCCATAGTACACCAGTCTTCCTGTGTAAGATGTTCATTCACTGCACTATTATAAGATGCCACCCAGTAATCAGGTTTGCCGAAAGCAAATACCAGATAGAACACCATAACAGTAATCACCGTATTTCTCAAAAAGTGCAGCCCTTTGCAATAGATAGATGCAATCAGCCAGCCAAAGAGCAAAGCCAGGCCCACTAAAAAGTACAATACCACAATTCTCAGAAAAGTCAAATGATATGTCCTCACATACAATATCATTCGATAAAAGGAAGAAGCTATCATCACATAGGTGCACAATGATATTCCGGTCATTAAATGTTTTAATACCATATTTTCCCGGAAAAATCCCAAGACTCCCAGAACCATTATGTAGTTTAAGATACTGACAAACAACAGTTGGAAAAATCCCTGTCTGGCATATTCAGCATAAGTAAAACTCTCCGGCAAAGACCAAATGCCTCCCAGAAACAAATACCGAATTTGAACATAAGCAAACATCACATATACCACCAATACCATTGCCGCTGCCGTAATTGCCACTACTGGTTCAAACTTTTTTTCCCTCTTTGGAAAATCCCGCAAGGAAGTCTTTAATCCCCCATAGGCAACACCATAAAAGCATAGAAAACCAATAAGAAATATTAAGGCATACAAAAACAAATTCCCCAGCCAGCTAATTTGAAATATTCCCTGAAACCACTGGGCAAAAATTTCATCTGCACTGCAAAGCATCAATGCCACGATAAAAACCACCGGAATGCCGCACAGCAATCCCAAAGCTATATATTTTGTTTTTCCCGTACCTTCCTTATTTTTTTTCCAATACCTCATATGTCCAAAGCTTGCAAAGGCACACACAAAACTTTCACATACCATCAAAACAAGATACTGAATCCACTGAATGAAATCTTGTTCCTTTTGCTCATAACCAAATAAAGTAAATACCAGCATTGCCAATAATACCATCAAATGATTACAGACCTGTATCACCACATTGTCGGTGAAACCGGTGGACAGCGAAACCAGCACCATAAAAACACCACAAAACTTTCCAGCCCTGCCCAATGCAAGCCCCAATTTTTTATACACATATCTCATGCAGACTAAAAATGATGCCACACAGACAACATAAGAAAAGCTGACAAGGTTTTTGTACATGCAAAATAGAAAAATTCCACCAAACACCAGACTGCAAAGCCCCAATGGCAGACAATTCATCTTCCACTGCTCCAACAGCTTTTTTTCATCTTCCCTCACAATTGCCTGACTGCACATTACAGCCACCATTCCTACAAGGAACATCATAAATAAAAACAGTAACGATATAATTATCATATCTCTCCTCCTAATTTCTTTTTGTTTTCATGTTTTCCACAGAATACCACAATCCCAAACGAAAGTCAATATTCTTTTATCGTATTTCAATAAAAATTAATTATCTTTCAATTTAATTCGGTTATTTGCTTTCGATATTTTAGAAACACTGCATTACAAATTTTCCTTTGTCTGATGTATCACAGCCAGGCAAAACCAACTATAACAGGAACCTTGCATTTTTCTTTTCAATTTATGGGAACTATGATAAAATAATAAATAACGTGTAACTGTAAAGGAACTGAACAGTTGCAAGTATTTAAATTATGAAAAAGGCGGTGGAATATTACTTATGGAAGAAGAAAAATATCAGGATAAACTGTTTCATTCAACCATGCAGGAAGTGGCAGATCGGATTCATATTCGTCCCGGGCAGGAAATGCCGGAGACATACACGGCTGCCAATGAGGATTTTCTCCGTTGGCAGGAGCAGGGCAGTATCTCTTATCCAACCCTTCCGGAAGATGCCGGCCGCAAATCGGAACGGGAACGATTAAACTGCAGCATCGATATTTCTCAGGATTTTATGACTGCCTATCTTATGTTGTACGGAAAACCAGAGGGAGCTTATACTTTGGAGGAAATTATAGCTTTTCTCCATGAACAAAAGGTGGTATATGGTATTCGCGAAAAAACCATTCAACGGATGATTGAGGAACATCAGTATTATGAGGAAGTGGTAATTGCCAGAGGCACTTCTTCTGCCAGCGGCAGAGACGGTTATTTTGAATTTCATTTTAATAACACTCCTGACACAAAACCAATTATTTTACCGGATGGATCTGTGGACTACAATAAACTTGGAAAAATTGAACTGGCAGAGACCGGGCAGTTACTTGTCACCTACCATGGTGCAATTCCTGCCATCAACGGAATGGATATCTTTGGCAACTGTACTCCCATCAAAGAGGCAATGGATTTACCCCCTTTAAAGGGTAAGGGTTTTGTGATGACACCAGATTCGAAAGAATACTATGCTTCCACAGAGGGGAAAATCAGCTATTCCAAACAGGATCATACTCTCTCAGTGACACCTATTTATATTATTGAAGGAAGTGTGGATAATACCACTGGAGATATTCGATTTAATGGGGATGTGCTGGTGAAGGGAAATGTATTTGCCAACACCACCATTCGTGCCACCGGAAATATTACCATTAATGGTCATGTGGAAATTGCCAACCTTCATGCCAATAAAAACGTTATTCTAAAAAACGGCATGCAGGGTTCTGGTGTAGGCACCATATATGCCAAGGGCGATGTGATGGCAAAATTTTTAGAGCAGACTGAGGTATGTGCCGGAGGCAAAATCTGTGCCAATGCCATCTTAAACTGTAATGTGGAATCCGGAACGGAAATTCAAGTCTCCGGTACCAGAGGTACCATCATTGGCGGCAACACCAAGGCTGTGGAAAAAATTACTGCCTATTCTCTTGGAAACCGTGTTGGAGTTAAGACTAAGTTAGTGGTGGGGTTTGAACAGGAATTTAAAGAGGTCATTGCACAGTTGGACACGGAATTGGAAGATGCCAAAGAGCGTTTGTCGGATGCGGAACGAAGCATTGCACAGTTTACTTCTCGAATGGCTGCCAAACCCGATCCTTCTTTGGCAGAAGCAAAAGCTGCTGCCTTTCGTGACAAGATTACTTATCAGGCAAAGGTAAAAGAATTAAGTTCTCACCGGGAAGAACTGATTGATGTACGGGAACGCTCCATTGACGGCACTGTCATTGTAAATGGTCCGGTAAACATCGGTACCACAGTAATTATCAATGGAATCCAGGAAATTTTAGTATCGGAACGGAAAAATGTGAACTTCACCGCCAAAGGCAGAGAGATGCGAGTATATTCCAATCAGGAAAACCGATAATCTCGAGAGTGTAATATAAAGTGTGTAAGTTACTGGTAACTAAACTTATGCACTTTA